>CAKVMU010000038.1 GCA_934773085.1 uncultured Candidatus Melainabacteria bacterium | reverse complement strand
ATCTTACCCGAATTCCGTCTTGCAGGAAGTAATCGGTAAGGTCTTCTGCCATACGTTTGGTGAGCGTTGTAATAAGTACACGTTCGTTTCTTTCCGCACGAATTTGTATTTCCTTTTTTAAATCAGGAATCTGTGATTCGATAGGACGAATGCTGATTTTTGGATCGACAAGTCCGGTAGGGCGGATGATTTGTTCGACTATTTGTTGTGAACTTTCACGTTCAAAATCCCCCGGGGTAGCTGAAATATAGATTTTTTGATGAACTTTGTCAAAAAATTCTTTGCCTTTTAGCGGTCTGTTATCTTTTGCACATGGCAATCTAAAACCATAATCAATCAGAGTTTTCTTTCTGGATGCATCTCCGTGGTACATGCCGTTTAATTGCGGAAGCGTTACGTGGGATTCATCAATAACGGTGAGAAAATCTCCCCGAAAATAGTCAAGAAGAGTTGCCGGAGGAGTTCCAGGTTTGCGTCTTTCAATAATTCTGGAATAGTTTTCAATGCCTGAACAATAGCCCATTTCTTTTATCATTTCAATATCGTATTTGACTCTTTGTTGCAGTCTTTGAGACTCAAGTATTTTGTTTTCATTTTCCAGTTCTGCCACACGATTCTTGAGTTCTTGGCGAATCATTGAGATTGTTTCATCTTCGTTCTCGTCATATGCGATGTAATGCACCGCAGGATAAATTACGGTTGATTCCGGAACTTCAATAATTTCTCCTGTCAGATTATCAATTTTGACAATCTTTTCGATTTCATCTCCGAAAAAGTAAACTCTTGTTATGATTTTTTCATACGCAGGCATTATTTCGACAATATCGCCACGAGCACGGAAGGTGGAGCGTTCCAGTACTAAATCATTTCTGGTGTATTGACTGCATACAAGGTGCTTGATAAGTTCATTGCGCTCAAGTTCCATCCCGACTTTTAATTCAATTGCGCCTTTAAAGTAGTTTTCCGGCAGTCCCAAACCGTAAATACAGCTTACGGAAGCAACTACAATTACATCGTTCCTTTCATAAAGGCTTCGGGTTGTATTGTGCCGAAGTCTATCAATTTCTTCGTTTATGCTTGCGGATTTTTCTATATATGTGTCGGTTCGTGGGATATATGCTTCCGGCTGATAATAATCGTAGTACGAAATAAAGTATTCAACCGCATTGTCCGGAAAAAGTTCTTTGAATTCGTTGTACAACTGTGCTGCAAGAGTTTTGTTGTGTGCAATTATAAGTGTAGGCTTTTGTACCGCTTCAATAACATTGGCGATTGTGAATGTTTTACCGGAACCGGTGATGCCGAGAAGTGTCTGTGAGTCATCTCCGTCTTGTATTCCTTGAACAAGTTCTTTTATTGCCTTGGGTTGGTCTCCTGCGGGTCCGTATTTTGATGAAATTTTAAAACGTTTTTCCTTCATACTTAAAATTATACATGCAGAATAAGTTTAAGAAAAATAATCCTTAAGAGTTACTTCCAAAGAGGATTAAAAAAGGGCTGAAAAGGTGTTAATATGTGTGTGTAAGTCGGGGACAGCTGATGATATCGTCGTTTTTCGACTCTAATAATAAATAGAGCATTGTGTGTGTGTTCGGCTTACGCTTTTAAAAGCCAAATCTTTTCTTCATAATAATTGACCGACTCTCTTTGTTTCTCTTCCAAAGAGAGCTTTTTGTATTACAATTGTCTTATGATTAGAGTTAAATGTCCTGCAAAAATTAATTTGACGTTGGAAATTGTTAACAGAAGGACAGACGGATTTCATAATATCAAAAGTGTTATGCAATTGATTAGTCTGTATGACTTTTTAACGATTGATTTCAAGCCTGCTAGCGAGGTGACAATAAATCTTTCGGGCACAAGCAGTGAGATTCCTTATAATGAAAAAAATCTTGTGTATAAGGCAGCTGAGTTGTTTTTGAACAAGGTGGGAATAACCGGAATTGTTAATATACATATTGAGAAAAATATTCCGATTGCAGCGGGATTGGCAGGTGGAAGTACTGATGCGGCAGGAACTTTGTGGGGCTTGAATGAACTCTTGAATAAACCCTTGTCTCACAGGGAATTAGAATCTTTGTGCGCAATATTGGGTTCGGACTTGAATGTTTGTTTGAACGGCGGGTGTACATTGGCGACTTCAAGAGGCGAAGTTACTGAAAAACTACCCGTTGCAGTGTCAAATGTTACCATAATAAAACCTAAATATCTTGGGATTTCTGCCGGAGAAGCTTACAAGAAATATGCGGCAAAACGGGTTAAACCTCAGAATAATTGCACTGAAAAGATGGTTGTTGCGTTGGAAAACGGCGGGGATGTGAGACCTTATTTATACAACGATTTGGAATATGCGGTTTTTGATGATTATGTAGAATTGCAGGCTATTAAGAAGGCTTACCCGCAGGCAATAATGTCGGGTTCCGGCTCAACGTATTTTGCGCTTGAAAACATTGAACATAATATTTTAGGGGAAGATTTTCTGTTCATAAACGGATTGGAATTTGTTCCTCATGGTGTGTGTGTTGAGGATGCTACTGAATGTATCTGCCTTCTTTAATTAATTTCTCGCCATACTGCAACCTTTCGGTCACGGTCATGTTTTCCATTTTTTTTATGTCTTCTGGGTAAAATTTTACCTTTCCGGAACCGCCTCCTTTGCTAAAAACTTCCTCTGAGGCGCTAAAACTGTTTGGTAAATTTCGAGGATATGGATAATTTCTTGACATTTGAGTTTCCACTTCCGGTTTAGACCTTTCAAAAACATCTTTTAACAGCGTTTTTAATTTAAGTGTGCCTGTGTAAAAGCATCTCTTTACTTTGGTCAATAAACCATTTGTATTTTGGGATATAATTGTAGTTTGTTTTATTTGCATATTTACCTCATTCTAACTTTTTATAATTTATATGTCAATTGTCATTGTTTAATTACACCTCTTAATATCCACATTCCATTTTCAAAACGGGCATGGGTTATTAATATTTCTGTATCTGATTGGATAAGAAATTCTGCTTCTTTAGGTTTATCAACACAGAACCCCTCAATAAATGCACCTTGTGTTCCCTTTGGAATAACTAATTCTTCCCAATAAATTACACCTTGATGCTCTTTGCTTCCTTCGGGAGTCATGGATGTAGATAGAAATCTTTTTTGTTTTAATGTTTCAAATGCTAGATATCTTTCTATAAAATTTTCTTTTTCTTCTTCTGAATATTTACCAGTTTTATATTCTTCTGTGAACTTTTTAACAATTTCTCCAAGTTCTGAATTCTTGCCTGTGTTTAGAATACCATATCCACCCTCTCCTCTATAAACAGTTATCTCTTCTTTAGTATCAAATAAGCTGATATATTCTTTAATGTTGTTTATCAATTCTTTTATTTCTTTATTAGGGTATATGCCTGTATCCAATGCCTTATTTATTTCGGTTGAGTTGTATTTATATCTTAGGATGGAGTCTACCAAGTTTTCAGGCTTCTTTAATATTCCTTCAATGACTATATCCCATTGATTTGCATTAAATTCCAGAAAATCTTTGTGTTGATTAGTAAAATCAACTACACGTGCAAAGATGGCTAAATTTTGAATATTTTTGATTCCATATTTAGGATTGTATTCAAACCATTTTGCGAGATGCTTGTTTTTATGTAAATTTATCAATTGTGCAATGATTTCAAAATCTTTTTCAGTCAATTGAGGGGATAAATCGATTGTTCTAAAATTTGGGTCGTTTTTTACTTCTGTTGGAATTTCATTAATTAATCTATGTATACTTTCAATATAGAAATTTTCTTCAATCATTTTATTAGGTAAAAGTTTTTTTACATCTTCTGCCGTTACAATATTTTTATTGAACATCTCTTTATATAAAGGAATATTTGAAAGATTTTTATTATAAAAATCTTGTGCTTCCTCTTTTTTTGCTCTAAATTTTTTATCTTTCCCAGCGGAAATATTATCCATTGTTTTTAGGATATTCTGCGCATCGGCTCTGGTTATACCGTAGTCTTTGAAAGTTTCTTGGATGAACATAACTTTACTTTCGGTGGAGAGGTGAAGGAATTGTTTTTGTATAACCCCACCGGAGATAGCGAAGGCAATAGAGTTAATAACGTCCATAGGTAACAAATTTCCGTTACCCATAGCTTTGTTGAGAAGAACGGTACTGCTTAAATCTAATGCAACTTCGCTTGAGATTTGGAGAGTTTTAGCAAGTTTATCGACTTTAGTAAGACTTTTAACGATTTCGTTCGGGAATTTTACAGGGTTAGCTTTAATCAGTGCGATAATTTCATTTCCTGATTTTCCTGTTGATTTTAGGGTGGATACAAGTGCTTTCGTTTTGTACATCGCAGCACCGACTTCTGCAAGCTTGCTTGCTCCCATACCTGCGGCCATGTAGACAGTGTTCTGAAGGACTTCGATTCCCCAGTTTTCCCATTCTTTGGCTGACATTCCATTCTTGGAAGTTAACTGCTCCAATAACTCGGTCGGTCTTAATGTCATATTTGCCATAATAACAGGAGAAACTGCTTGTGAAACTTTTTGAAAAGCCTGCGCACCTTTATTTACAAGTTGTAATCCTTTTACAATCTTCGCTCCGTTTGCAGCGTTTTTAGCAACTAATGCTCCTCTTAGTAATGCGTTACTTCCTGCAACAGCTCCCCCAGGAACAATCATCAGTGCCATTGAAGTTATGTTTAACACCATTTCAACAGTGGCAACTCCTTGTTGTTGTTTTTCAACGTAGGCTTCAGCGAGAGCTTTTACATCTTTTTTGCCGTAAGCTTTTTGGAAACTTTCTTCATATTCTGCTTGGTATTTTTCAAAAGTTTGTTGAGTGAGCTCTTGTATTTGTTCTGGAGTCGCATTTTCATCATATTCAATACCGAGAGCATCAGCAAGAGCTTTATCTAAACGTTGTTCCATTTCTTTGGCGATAAATTTAAGCTGTTCATTTGTTGCTTCTGCCGGATAACCGTTCTGAGCAGTTCTGTAAACTAAGTATTTCCCTTGTTTGTTCTTTGCAAACCTCAAACCTGTACCGTATTTTTGCATATCAGGGTGGTTTTTGTATTTTTCTTCAATGTCTTTAAGAGTTTTATTCATCTCATTAATTGAATTAATTCCTGACATTTGAAACGCTTTGAGAATGGTAGCAGATGACTCTTGCGGATTGAGTTGACTCTGTATATTTCCGCAAGTGGTGTTTCCAAGAAGTTCTTTCAGTTGATTAATCATGTCAACTGAGGACTTTATTCCTGCGAATTGTTGAGCTTTTTTGGCGCAATCTGAGATGTTTTCTTCATTGAACTTTACACCACGTCTTTGTAGAAAAGTTTCTTCAAACGTTTTGGTACGAACATTCCCAAGAATATCTCTTGTAGTGAGTTCTCCTTTAGAGGCTTTATCTAAAACTTTCAATTCTTCTTCAAGAGCTTGAATTTCTTTTTTAACAGTTGATTTAGCGTATTCTTTGTCAAAAATTTCTTTCCAAGTGTTTACAATGGCAGATATTGCGCCTGCTTCATCTTCACGTTCTTTAAAAACAGTTTCGGCTTCAGAGCAGATAGAGCTCAAGAATTCGATTGCTTTTGTTTGTGACGGTGTTGGTTGTACTGGGGTGTTGGTAACAGTATTTCTCTCAATGGTGAATCCTGCATTTTTATCTTTAACGTATTCTATTCCGAAAATGTTAGAATTGTTTTGAGTGCTTTTTGTTTTAATTGCGGATGTTGCAAGAGTTTCAAATCCTGTATAAACAGTGCCTTTTGCTTCCATTTCTTTCTTAATGAGTTCAACAACAGCTTCATCAGAAAGGACAAAACCTAAATTATTGTGTTGTCTGTAATTATCAATAGTTAATCTTTGTTGAATACTAAATTGAACCATCTCACGCCTTTATGCTAACCGTATGATTCATATAACGGCACAATTTGCATAATACTTTAGTAATTTGAGATATATTGTTACAAAAATTCACGAAAAAATGGTTTGTAAAGATTTGTAACTGACTAGCAAAATTATATATTTAGGGGTTATATTATCTTATGAGGATATTTATAATTGGTTGATATCCCAACATGAGGTCTAAAAGTGGTAGATAACAGGTCAGCAGGTTTTTACGGAATCGGCGGCGCTTTTAATTTTAAAAGCGGTGATGCTTCCGGCACTGCGGCAAAAATGAGTCAGGAAAAATACGGCTCTGAAGCTATGTATCTTCCTCCGGCGGAAGGTGAAGAGGACGGTGAAAACTCTTATAATCAACCGTTTGTTGATAGGAGCGCTCTTCTTAGAGCCACCCTCAATTCGCTTGCAATGACTAATGTTGCCTCTGTTTTGAACTCAAAAAAACATAAAAAAACGCTTTCCCCGCTAGATAAAGATGATGAAGAGACTGATGAAAAAGAAGAAGAGGAAATAAAACGTCTGGAAGATGTTTTTCGTGAAGATATATAAATATTGCCCAGCTTAGCTATTCAATATCTTCAATTTGTGGTATAATCCTTATTGCAGACGAGGGATTTGGTTTATTGTCAAAAGAAACAAAAAGACCTGCAGGTAAACAAACTGCACGTGAACAAAAGTTTTTTAATAAATGGAGAAGTTTTTTCCAATTTTTGATTACCCATATTTGTTATATGATTCGTTTTCGATTAGTTTACAGATTAGAGGTTCAAGGCAGAGAAAATATTCCGGAAACAAACGACTATATCGTTGCAGCAAACCATCTGTCAACATTGGATCCTCCATTAGTTTGTTCTGTTATGAAAAGACCATTGGCTTATATGGCTAAGAAAGAACTGTTTGAAAACCCATTTTTGCGTTGGTGGTTGAACTGGTTGGGCGCTTTTGCCGTTGACAGAGAAAAACTGGGCGTTTCAACCATAAAAACAGTAATGACTATTAAAAAGACCGGCTGGGTTCTGGGAATTTTTCCGCAGGGGACACGTCAGGAGCCGGGATGCGTAAGTAACATTACAAAAGGGTTTGCCTCTCTTGCTAAGACTACGAAATGTGGCATTTTACCTGTCGGAATTATTGGAACTCAAGATGCAAAAAGAATTCCTTTTAGCGGAAAAATAATTGTAAAAATAGGAAAACTTATTCCTTACACAGATAATGTAGATGAAATGGTAGAGCAGTGGGGAAACGCTATTGCGGAATTAACAGGGTTCAGATATGAACCGGCTGCGGTATAGCTTAGATTAAGAGCGGAAAAGGGTATGAAAAAAAATTACAACAAGCGAACTGAGAAAGATTATGGTTTTTGGCGAATTTTATTTTACGATTTATTCGTTATGTTCGTTGTAAAACCTGTAACAAAGTACATGTACAATATCAAAATTGAAGGACGTGAAAATGTGCCGAAAGGTTCGCATGTTATTTATGCAGCAAACCATGTTTCATATATTGACCCGCCAATTGTGACTTTAGCGGTTCAAAAACGTGTTGCTTACATGGCGAAGAAAGAACTTTTTGAAGATAAGAATAGACTGTTACGCTTTTTGGTGCACACTTTGGGTGCATTTGCAGTTAACAGAGAAAAACCGGAGCTTGCTACATTTAAAACAGTTAAGGCTGTTTTCAATACAAGTTGGTCGCTTGGTATTTTCCCGCAGGGCAGAATTATAAAAGAACCGGTTATTGAAAATATTACAAAGGGCTTTGTTTTATTTGCAAAAAAATTCAAGGCAGATATTGTACCTGTGGCGATTTGCGGATTTGACGGATACGCAAAAAAACTCGGGGAAAAACATATTACGGTAAAAGTAGGAAAGCCGATTCCTTATACAATGGATGAAGATGCTATTGTATGTGAGTGGGCAAAACAAATTTCTGAAGCTACCGGTTTTGAAAATCGTGTGTGTGAAAAAGAAAATCATCCGGTTAATGCTTAACCTTTCGTTACATTGTCGGATGTTTTTAGCAAAAATTGTAGATAAATTGTTTTTATATATGTGTGGGAATGTGTAGATGAAAATTTTTGCAATTAACAGTTTTAATAGAGCGAATGAGGCTCAAGGTACAAGTCCAAAATACGTCGGTCAAAGTATGTTTGGGTTGAAAATGGCGGCACCGTTAGCGTGTGATACCGTATCTTTTGGGGCTAAAAATATTACTAATGTTGCTAAGAAAGCCGTAAGAGAAATCAAGCCGGCATGTAATACCGGGGTCGATTTTGTAGAGCATGCAGCAGAAAAGAATCAAGACAGATTAAGACGTATTGCAACAACATATATTGATATTTTGGAGTCAATTGCGAAAGAGCTTGAAGCAAAGGGAGTATCAATTAATCGTGCTTATTGTTTGAATAATGCAGTTAAATCTCCGAAGTCTTTTGCATCAAAAGTTGCTCGTTCCGGAAGTTTCAGTGTCCCTGATCAAATAAGAGCAACGTTATTTGTAAACAATCCATACGACTTATCTATGCTGATTGACAGTATTATACCGGCTATGAAAGAACGTGGTTATGTAATTGCAGAAAATCCTACGAGTGTAAAAGGTTTGACTAAGAGGGGATATGTTCCTACTAAGAAAGAAATGATAGAAGGCGAAAAGATAATGCCGGATTTGGACATTAGATTGTCAGATGTGGCAGAACAAAGAGTTTTGTTAGGCAACAAATACAAGTATGCAGTTGGTGGACCGCAAAAATCCGGTTATGAAGATATTCAAATGAGATTTATAAGAGAATTTGAAGACAGACCTTCTCCTCTGCAGCATGAACTGATTATATTATTTGGTCCTAATTATGCTGCCGCAAAACATCTTGAGTCTGATTATGTTTACACGTATACAAGAGAATTCGGTGAATTAAATCTTATGAAACATTTGGATGAAAATAATCAGGATAGTCTTGTTGTTTCCCGTTATATTGATTTGATAAAAAAAATGTTAAATGGCAAAATTTCTCAAAAGTTATATGAGAATGCTAAAAACAAAGATTTTTATAAGATTGCAGATGAAATTCCTATAGAGATATCTGACAATGATGTTGCTATGTTTGATAACTATTTTGCTGAGCTTTATAGAAAAATGAGCAGTTATTATACCGGTCTAAGAAAACAGAATAAGGGCAACGAAGAAGTTATGAAACAAATTAATAAAGAAGCCCGTCAGGATAAAGATTCTATGGGCAGAATGTATGCTGGCTTAAAGAAATCTGTAGAATATTTTAAATCCGGCGCATACAAGGAAGAACTTGCTGACCCAATGAAATGTATCGAATCAATAGGCGCAAAGGATGCAAATAAAGTGCAGCCAAAGACTAAAAAGAAAATTTAGTGCGAAGTTTTCTTCTTGTGAGGATGTTGCTTCTTTTGGTTTTTGCGATTTGACTGTCCGGAAGACTGTCCGTATGATGTTTGAACACGTTTTACGCTGTAAACATCCGGAAGAGCCTGTAATGCTGTCATAACTTTTCTCAATGTATCAATGTTATCAAGCTCGATTCCGAGTTCAATAATACCGAGTTTATTACTTTTCGATTTTACGTTAGCATATGTAATATTGGTATTGTTATCCGAAACCACGCTGATAACATCTTTTAGCAATCCCATTTTTTCTGCGGTCTCAATTCTGATTGTGGTGCTGTAAGTCTTGTTGATATTATTTCCGGACCATTTGATATCCAAAAGTCTTTCGGGCGGTACATCATCAAGGGTTCTGCAGTCCAATCGGTGGATGCTTACACCTTTTGAGCGAGTAACAACACCCACAATCGGTTCTCCCGGAATTGGGGAGCAGCATCTTGCAAACGAATACAGAAGTCCTTCAAGGCCGATGATATCTTTTTCGGAAGCTTTTCTCGGTTTGTGTTGGAAATCTGTTTCTGTTTCTGCTTTTTGAGGTTTCTTGAGTTTATTAACAATTTTATTAATTGTAGTTTCACCATACCCGAGAGCAGCAAACAAGTCGTCTGCGCCGACATAGTTCATTTGTTTTGCAACTTTGTCGAACTCTCCGTTTTTGACATATTCATCAAAGACAACTTTCGTCATTTCGTGTTCAAGGTTGGCTTTTCCGATTTCAATATGGTCTTCACGTTTGTTTTTCTTGTACCATTGACGAATTTTTGAAGCTGCTTGTTTGGTAACAACAAAGTTTAGCCAGTCTAATCTTGGTGCAGCGACTTTTGATGTCATAATTTCTACTATATCGCCGTTCTTAAGTTTTGTATCCAGTTGTGCGATACGTCCGTTAATCAATGCGCCAACAGTTTTATGACCTACATCTGAGTGAATACGATATGCGAAGTCAACTGGCGTTGCATTTTGCGGTAAGTCAATAACATCTCCGCCAGGTGTGAATGCAAAAACTTGGTCTGAAAAGATATCCAGTTTTACTGAATTTACGTAGTCTTCAGCATTCAAGGTATCTTTGTTGTATTCAACAAGTTTGCGCATCCAAGAAAATTTGATATCACTTGCGGAATCTGCTTTTTTAGAGCCTTTTTCTTTGTATCTCCAGTGAGCTGCGATACCATATTCTGCAATCT
>CAKVMU010000037.1 GCA_934773085.1 uncultured Candidatus Melainabacteria bacterium | reverse complement strand
GCCCATACCTGCCGGATCATTTTTATCCTTCAACGGAACTGACTTTGCAGCAGTTTCCAATGCCTGTGCAAATTCTGTCGGATTCGTTTCCATTTCAAAAGATGCATGACCTTGAAGATATTGATTATAATCTTTTATCGCATTTAAATTAAATTCTGTATTAAACCCTGCAATGCTTGTTGAAAAATCCATCATCTTCTATACCCCTCCAGCACTAAATATTCATCGCTGTCTGCATCATAGTCTTAACGTTCTCTGCAACAGTTGCGTTCGCTTCATAAGCACGGGAAGCTGAAATCATGTCGACCATTTCTTCCACAACGTTAACGTTTGGCAAATCCACATAACCTTCTTCATCTGCATCCGGATGAGAAGGATCATAAACAGTTTTCACACCATCTTGTCGTTCATATATAGAATCGACTTGAACTCCGCCTGTAACCATTCCGTTATTTAGTGCAACACTTGCGTTAATCAACATATTGCCTGTTTTCGGGTCAAATTGAGCATCCGGAGAATTGCTTGAAAAATTTGAAAAGCCACGGTTAATATTATCTTCATAAATAGTTCTAAATGCGACATCTTTCTTGATGTAAACACCCTTTGAACCGTCAGGCTTTCTTGTCGTATTAATATTTGCCATATTACTTGCAATCGTATCCATTTTGACACGCTGAGCGGTCATTCCGGATCCTGCAATATCAAATATATTAAAACTCATAATTCACCTCTTTTAAAACTATTGACCTTGAATTACACTTGATAAGCTTGTAAATTGACGTCTTTCAAGGTTGGAAAGTACCAAATACTTTGTACCTGTTTTGGACAAATCCATCATTTCACGTTCAAGCTCAACGTTGTTACCATCCGCATTTGTTCCGCTGTAAACATCCGTCACATATTGCGGTTTAAACTCATCAAAAGTATTGGATTGCAAATATGCCTTTTCTTGCTGTGTCGGAGTTCTGTATGTATGAACCTCTCCGGTGAAAACATCGGTCATTGGCGGTTTGTACTCAATACTGTTTAACCCTTTTATATAGTCTTTTAAATCCTCTTTTTCCATTATTTCGGAAAGCTGACTTTCAAACGCAACTTCTTTTCTCTGATACCCAGGAGTCATAACGTTAGCTATGTTTGAAGAAATAGCCTGTTGCCTGTCCATCAGTCCGTCCATACCAAGTTTGGTTATTTCAATTGTTCTTGATGATATTAAATCCATAACCTTATTCCTCCGAAACCCCGAGTCTTATTGTAAACTCTGTGTAATCTTCACTTGAACGGCTTAACTCCAATGAACCAAGTTGTGATTCTATCGACTTTTTGCATATCCATAAACCCAAGCCGCTGCCCGTTGATTTAGTCGTAAAACCTTCATTAAAGATTTTTTCCGGCTCTCTTATTCCGGATGCGTTGTTTGAAACAGTTATTACGGCACTGTCACCATCCCTGTCAGTCTCAATTCTTATATACTTACCACTTTGAGGTTCGCCTACCAACTCTTCTGTTTGGAATGCTTCCGCTGCGTTTTTCACAAGATTAATAATCACAGCTTTTACAGCTTCCGCATTCGCAACGACTGCTATGTCTTGAGATACAGCAATCTGAAAATCTACATCCCTACCTTCTAAATACACTTTTGATAATTCAACAGCTTCATCCACAATTTCTTTCAATGAAACAGTCTGAAGTTCCGGTTGCTTATCAGATTTAAGTGACAACAAAGAATTGTTCGCCATTTTAATTGCTTTGTTAACAGTTTTTACAGCGTTCTGAATTCCTTCACAATCACCTTTTTCTGAATATTTACGAATTATTTCACAATACAAATCGCATATTGAAAGCTGATTTTTTATTTCATGAGCAACAACCCGAGATTTCTTTGATTCAAAATCGGCATCTTTGAGAGTTTCCACGCTTTTTTCAGCATAACCCAATACCGCATCATTTGCTGCCTCGTCCATATTTTCCAATAAACGTCTTACAGATTGATTCAAAAGGACATTGTCACGTCTGTCCGGATTGAATTTTGCCTGATAAGGAGTAATGTCGACCTTTGAATTCCGTTTTATAATATCAAGAGCTTCACTCTGAAGTTTTGAGTTATACAGAGAATAATACCTTACAAAATTCTTATCTCCGGTATTGTTATCCCAAATCAGAACAGATACATATCTGTGAGTCATAACAACAAGAAATTCTGTATTTGCCCAAACTTTTTCAACAAGGTTTTTGGAATCATCGGCATAACTGTATGACTCAATATCCGAAAACTCCAATCTCTTCAGTAAACCCGTTAACCCATCTTTGTTCTCTATTCTGTAGAGTACAACTCCAACTTCGGGATTATCCAAAAGCGGTTCGAGAGCAGAACGAACAAGACACTTGAGTGCCTGTCTTGATAAGAAACGATTACCCTGCGTTTCAATCAATTCTTTTAAATAATTCTGCTGTCTTACAATTTTCTTCATTAAACGCCCAATTTAACTTTTTTAGTAAGGAAACCATTGTTTATTGCATACAAAACAGCTTGTGTTCTGTCATTTACCTGCAATTTTTGGAAAATATTGTTTACGTGTGTTTTAACAGTTGTTTCAGAAATGAACAATTTGCTTGCAACACCTTTGTACGTAATACCTTGTGTCAAAAGTTCCAAAACCTCTTCTTCTCTTTGTGTCAAATATGAGAGAAGGTTTTCTTCTTCTGTTTCTGACTTTTCTGTTTCTTCCTTGAATGATTGTTGAAAATATTCAAAGAATCTTGATGAAAGAGCAAGAGGAAGATAAATTTTGCCGTTAAGAACTTCTTCTATTGCGTAAATAAGCTGTGCTGATGCCATAGTTTTTAAAACATAACCTTTTGCACCAATCTTCATAGCTCTGAAAATCAAATCAGCATCATCATATCCTGAAAGCGCAAGAACCTTCGTTCCCAAATCAAGTTTAGTAATTTCCATAATACCTTGCAAACCATCTCTTTCAGGCATATTCATATCCAGAAGAACAATGTCCGGCTGATATTTTTTAATCAAATTCAACCCAACAGTAACATTTGTAGCGATACCTACAACGTCAAAAGTACCTTCCAAATTTAATAACTCTCTGATACCAACCAAGTGTTCATAGTTGTCATCAATAAGCAGCACTTTTGATTTCTTCTTAAATTCTCGTCTCATACTCTCTTCTCTCCCCTTTATATAAATTGTTTAAATAGTCTACCTTCCTACACTATGTATATTACATCTCTTTAGAGGAGTGTTTCATCAATAAGTGGATTTATTTTATATATTTTGAAGTAGATAGAAAGATATAGACCATTGGATTTACGTAGTCTATCAAACGGCAGCATTATCAAGGTTTCACACCATGCTCAAAATAGAATTCAAATCTACTTTAAAAGATGTAGGCAAAAAAGATGAGTATCACCCATACAGCCTAAAGTATATGAGGGATTTTTGTTTAAGGCTTTGAGGATAAATGAAAATATGCTAGAATGAAGTTATGGAAGGCGTTAATCAGGAATATTTGGACAATCTTAAAACAAAAGTCAACGAAAAATTAGAGAGCGTTGACTTGTATCAGTTTAAAGGAAGTGTATCCAAACTATTGGGACTAACAGTAGAGGTAAAGCTTCCAAGACTTAAGATTGGAGATTTATGTTATATTGAAGCTGCAACCGGAGAGAAAAAACCGGCGGAAGTTGTTGCATTCAAGGGCGATGCAGCGCAATTGTTACTTCTTTATGACGGAGCCGGAATCGGGCAAGGAAGTTTGGTTCAAACAACAGGAAAACCAATCACAATCCCTGTCGGCGACTTTTTGCTTGGTAGACTGATTAACCCAATGGGAGAGCCGATTGACGGCAAACCTATGAATACAGACGGAGCTTTGTGGAGAAATGTAGAAGGCCCACCTCCCGGACCTTTTGAACGACCTATTATTACAGAAATGTTCTCCACCGGTGTGCGTGCGATAGACTCTTGCCTAACATTTGGTTGCGGACAGCGTATGGGACTGTTTGCCGGCTCAGGTGTAGGTAAAAGTACCCTCCTCGGTATGATTGCAAGAAATTCCGATGCTGATGTCAACGTCGTTGCACTAATCGGAGAACGTGGAAGAGAAGTTAAAGAGTTCGTAGAGGATGCCCTCGGACCGGAAGGCATGAAAAAATCAGTATTGGTTTGTTCAACAGGTGACCAACCACCTCTGATTCGTCAAAAATGTTTGCTGACAGCGACTGCCGTTTGTGAATACTTCCGTGATCAAGGGAAAAAAGTATTCCTCATGACAGATACCATCACGAGATGTGCAATGGCAGGTCGTGAAGTCGGGTTGTCAATTGGAGAACCTCCTACTATGAAAGGTTATCCGCCTTCAATTTTCTCTTGGCTTCAAAAAGCTTTGGAAAGAGCCGGCAATAGCGAAAAAGGTTCAATTACAGCTTTCTATACCGTCCTTATGGAAGGCGATGACATCAACGACCCGATTGTAGATACGGTGCGTGGTATTACAGACGGTCACATTTTCTTGTCCAGAAAAGTTGCAGAAGCAAACCACTACCCTGCGATTGATATTTTGGGAAGTATCTCAAGACTTATGTCCGCAATAGCAAGCCCTGAGCACAAAGAGGCTGCTGCAAAAATGAGAAAAATTCTTGCTTTATACAGAGAGAACAAAGATTTGATTGATGTCGGCATGTATCAGCCGGGAACGAACCCGAAACTTGATACCGCAATAGAAATGATGCCTCAAATCAATGCTTTTTTGCAACAAAGAACTACTGACAGCGTAAATATGCAAAACACAATTGATACCCTTATCAATATGATGGCAAATGTAGACATTTAACCTTTGATTTTAGGTGTTTTTGTAATATCATAGAAACAGCCGGATTCTATGTTTTGTGTGTATTTATACAATGTTAAATTTTGTAAAATATTTATCCAAACATCCGGAATAAAAGGCAAAATTTTCTGTGCCGAATTTTTTATATATATATGAAGGAGTTACGGTAGTGTTCGTTAATAAAATCAACAGCGGTTCAAATCAAGTTTTCAAAGGATTCAATCAAGTGAAAAATAATGCGGGTGAAACCGTATTAAAATTCAACCATCCTGCCAGCAGAAGTAGTGAATGTTACGTTGAGTTTTACAACGTAAGAGAAGATGAAAACACACCAAGCGGATATTCCGTGATTGGGGATAAAAGACTCGGACAAGGAATTAAGATTGAACCGGACGGTACTATCGTAAATTTAAAAGAGATTGAAGGGCTTAATCCGAACGCTCCGTTTGCATACAGCATTGTTGCCAACGGAACGAGAATGGCAGATTCAGGAATCAAAATCAACGGTCAATACACACTTGTAACTCCGAAAACAGCTTCTCCGACTGTTCACGGCACAGGCTATTTTGCGATGCCGGATTCTCTCATGCCGGGAGTTTTCTATCATCCGTTCAACAGCGAAAAGACCGGCGAAATTTATACAGACAAAGATTACCAAAAAGATATTGAAAATACAGTCAGAACATTCTCCAACCAGTTTGGTGGAAGCCTAGCTGGCATGGAAAAAATGATTCCGATTTTGAAAGAAAACGGTTACAAATACTTCTTCACAACACCGACTGCCGGTGCTGACAATATGTCATCACACCATTACTGGACAGATAACAATAAACAAATTCCGGAAGCATTAGGCAATACCGAAAACTACGACTCTTTCATCAAAAATATGTACAAAAACGGGTTGGTTCACGTGTTTGACGGAACTTATACAAGTGAAGGTTTAAACGGTATTCACTTCCAATATGCATTGAGATGGGCTGACAAAAACCCACAATCTTATTACTGGTTCAAAATGTCAGGTCTAAAAGATGCTCCTCTCGGCTTCGGTGTAATTCCTAAAAACAAAGAAAACTTGAGACACAGAGTTATCAATGCTCCTTACATTTATGACGATGCTAAAAATGAAGTTGTAAAAAACCCTGCTTATAAATCAGGCGAAGAAACTTTATTCCAAGTTTATGACGGCTCACAAGTTACAGAAAACCAATTGGAACTTGATGAACCAATTAAAACATACAAAAACATCAAAGCCGGAAATGTATTAGAATGCAATACTCATAATGACACTCTTGTTAATTACATTTTCGAAGTTGATCCTAACGAATACAAACACCAACTTGATGAATTAAAAGCCTTCAACAAGAATAACGCACAACCTGTAAAACAAAATTCTCCGGAAGGCACTGCTCTTGTTGCACAATTTTCAAACTTCAAAATTGATAAAAAAACTGAAGGCGGATTCGTTGCGTGGGATGCTAATACCGATATGGCAAAGAAAAATTACGGCATCTCAGGCTATGATGAAAAACTTGATATGGCAACTGTTGACAGAGAACAAAGAGAACTTGAAAAACTTTTACGTCAAAGAGGCGCTATTGAAAACAGAGATTTAGCAATTCAAGATGCTGTCTACTGGGCTCAAAAATACAAGGATGCTCAAATCCTTTACACAGCACAAACTCTTAAAGGTGCAAACACTACAGAACAATTACAGCAACTTATTAACGAAGGTGCTTTACCTAAGGAAGCATTGCTTAGTCAAGATGCAATAAACATTATCAAAACAGGTCTTTACCACTATGACCAAACCTCAGAAAAACTAGACCGAGATAATACAACTATCAGAGCTTTGATGAAATTCCCGCTTGATGCATTAGAAGTAGGTCACAATACTCAAGGTGTTTTGGCAACTTCTTACTTCTCAAATCTTGCAACTGAAGAAGAACAAATCGGACTTTCAAGATTTGAATTAATGCAACAAGAAAATCCACATTTAGTAAAACCTTACGCACATAACTATTTGAAAGTTAATGATTTATTCACAAACGAAATCAAAAACTTTGCAGACGAAATCATTAAAAACTTAAATGAAACATCAGAAGAAAAACTTCTTGATGAAAATGGCGAATACACAGAATACGGCGAAGATATCATCAATTTAATCGGTCAAGATATCACAAAATACGCTCTTTTAAAGGCAATTAGAGGAAGTGAATTAAGAACAAAAATTCTTCCTAATGGTGAAATTACATACGATTACGAAGATATCAAAGCAAACACAACTCTCAAAGAATTAAATATCAACGCTACAACTCCTGAATCAGAAGCTGCAGCTCTTGAGAATTTAATCGAAAAAGGACTTAGAAATCTTTCAAGCGAAGATGTTAAATTCGTAACAGAATCCGCAACAAAGAAATTAGCCGGAACAACAGCTCTTGGCTTTGCAATGGCAAAAGCAAGTGTTGAAAAATCCGGCTTAGGACTTGCATTCAGACTTGATGCAGCAAAAGACGTTATTGATATGGATGCTATCAGAAACGGCGAAACAGACTTTGACGATGCTTGGGATGCAGTTGTTCAATTCTGGAAAAAGTGGGTTGAAGAAGTTAAAAAAGTTAACCCTAACGCATACATCGTTGCAGAAATAACAGACGTTGAAGATTTGCTAAAAGATACAATGGGACAAGAATCTGCTGTATACAACGGGTCAACCCTTCCGGGCAAAAAATATCCTAACGTTAAAACAGCAATGATGAAATTCTTCACCGAAACAGGTGTAACATCAGAAGCTGCGTATTCTTATTTCTTCACGGATATGTTAAAAGTATTTGCTGGCGACTTTGAAAACGGAAATATCAGCGATGCAAATCTTGTTTCTAAATTTAAGGAACTAAGAAGCGAGAGAAGCGCAGATTATGTCCGCAACCTTTACACTTTCGCAGGCAACCACGATAAGCCGAGACTTCTTCACGGTTTATCACTTGATATGAAACTTTTCCACGGCAAAGATTATAATAATCAATTTAACGGCGGAAAGCTTGTTATTGACGGATCTGACCACGAACACAGATGGGCTGTTGCAAAAACATTAACAGGTTCTACAATATTCTCAGATTTGCCGTTAGAACTCGCATTGAATATTGATAACCCTGAATACTTCAATTCCGAAGTTCCGTTCAGCTCAAAATCAATCGCAATGAGCTACGCAATCAAGAGAGAACTTGAAAAATTGGAAACTCTCGGACATATTTCAAAAAGAGAAATGGCTTTGCTTACTCAAGCTACAGTTGATTTAGCAAACGGCAATTACCTTGGAAACGGTTCTAACTTAGATTTAAGAAGAATTCAGGAACCTGCTCTTTCAAGCGTAGAAGGTGCTGTAAAAGAAACTCTTGCACTTGCTAAAAATCATGGTTTAAATATTTCTGAAGCGAAAGAAAATGAAATCATCAATAACATCGCTCAAAAAGCAAAAAATCCGGAAAAACTTGGTCAATATATCGTAAGAGGTGACTTCGATTGGAGCAGTCCGAATGACGACCTTGGTAAAACTCTTGTTCACAGACTTGAAAAAATATTTACTAACAAATCCGGCAAACTCATCGAATATATGTATGCAGGTTACAGCCCTTACACAGCAAACATTGCGGCTCTTGTAAGAGATGCTTTTGAAGAATGCGGTTACGCAAATGATGGCGCTTTATTAGACGCATTTGCAGAAGCACAAAGAGATTTTGTCAGAAAATACAACAGAGAAACTGTTAACGAATTAAAGGCAGTTTCAAATCCTGTTGAAGACTTAAAAACAGCAATGCAAAGAGAAGCATTCGGTACAAGAGATATTAAAACCGCTATCGAAATGGTTATCAAACAGGCAAATTACATTGCAAACCAAAACAACGAAAGCGGAATTCAAAACGAAGAAAATGTTTTGTACCAAACTTACCGTGCAATCACTGAACCTGCTGTTCAAAAAGCTTGCGCATATATGGCATTCTTGAGCGCAATCACCGGAATCTCAACAATGTACGCAGGTGATGAATTGGGTATGAGCGGTTATGATGAAAAAGCTAAAAACGTATTCCTACAAAACAGAAACGCTCTTCCTCAAAGCATTAAAGACAAAGATAATAAAACCGCTCTTGACAAATATATCTTGGACATTGAAACAAGAATGAACAATGCAATGTCTACAAGAAACAGAGCCGGTATTGAATCTATAAGCGACGGAACATTATATGAAGCACAAACTTCAAACAAAAACATTCCGGCAATAATGGTTCAAAACGCAGATGGCGACATTGCGGTTACAGTTTTAAATGCAGATGGAATTGACAAACATAGCGGAACCTATTCAAACCAGAACCAACCGATTGATTACATTGATTTAGTCGGAGCTGCAATTCTTCCTGTTGGCTATGTTCTTGCAAACTCTGCTGCCGGCGACAATGCTAAATACGTTGTCGATGAAATCCGTCACGAAGCAGGAAAGCAAGTTGCAAGAATCAAGAACGCAAACGGAGGACAAATCGTTCTGAACGACGTAACTGCTCCAAACAGAGTTATGGTTCTCGGACTTGATATGAAAATTAATTCTGCAAGAAAAGAAAAAGCTGCAGCAGAAGAAGCTGCAAAGAAAGCTCAATCAGCTCTTAAGAAAGCAGCTACAGAAGTTAAAAATACTGTTGAAGAAACAGCTTCTAAACCGGAAACAAAAGAAAAAGTTGAAAATGCTGCAGAAAGAGTAGCTAACGAAGTTAAAAAAGGCAACAAAAAAGCTTGGGGCATAGCTGCCGGAGCAATCGCAGTTGCAGCTGTTGGTTACGGAATCTATAGAAACAGCAAGAAAAAAGCTAAAAAAGATTTGAACGTTGTTGGTTAGATTTTCGACACAAGCTCTCTTGCAATAGATATCGCTGATTTTTGAGCATTTTGGTTTTCCCAGAAATCGTTTAGGGAGATATATTGTTTTACAATTTTTCTTGCCCAAGAGCCGATTGCTATTCCGGAATAATCTATATCACACTGCTTGCATAACTCTGCAGTCTTTGAATTTGTTCCGCCTGAAACAACAATGTATACCGGAAGTTCCGCATTTTGAACAATTTCTGCCATTGCAACTGCCTGTAATGTAGTTTTATAATCATCATTTGCACCACTCATCGGAATTCCGTCTGCTTGAACAATTGTACTATATGGTGCTCTTGGCTTTATCATTTCACGAATTCTCGCCAAAGCTTCTTTATTACCAAAATTCTCCCTATCAATACATATAGATGCCAACTCCGGAGCGCAAGAATTTATTACCTGCCATTTTTCTCTCAAATCATCTTCGTCATGACCCATTATATGGAGTTCCAATATTTCTACTCCGTTTCTGACTAACGAAGGTAAAATGGTCTTGACATCCACATCTTTGTCATACATCTCTATTGCACCGTTCGGACACATTTTTGCACAAACTCCACAACCAATGCATTTTTTTTCATCCAAGAAAATCTCTGAAGAAATCGCTCCTTGTATACAGTTACCATAACAAGTACCGCATTTTGTACAAGCAGAAGCTAATATTTTCGCCTTTGATATGTGCGGGTCACCCTTTATACCAATAGAAACACAAAAATGAACATCCTCAACACCCGCAAATTTTGCGCCCTCTTTTGCCGCCTCAAGAATTTCTTCTCTTGCCGACAAATCAAAAACTTTACAGCCGGCTTTTGCATACACATACAC
>CAKVMU010000036.1 GCA_934773085.1 uncultured Candidatus Melainabacteria bacterium | reverse complement strand
AAGCAAACTTAACCCCATATGACTTGGAAAGAATTCAAACAAAACGAGCACAAAACAGAGCTGCGGCTTGGGAAAGCATGACTCCGGAAGAACGGACGGAATACATTTCCAAATTAAAAGCCGGTACTGAACCTCTAAAATATGCAATGATTGATGCTTGGAACAATTGTCCGGATATTGTAATTCAATTATCTCTATTTTTGAAACGTAATAATGTTCACGACCCTGCAAACGAACTGTATAATGACAAAACTCTTAGTGAAAATATGAGAGATTTAATGAACCAATTCTGGGGCGAGAATCCTGATTATGCAAAAACTCTTGGACAAGAAATCAGCAAATCTCACCAAAAAGTTAAAACAGCAATCGACTGCGGTAACTTTGAATCCTTGAAAAAAGATATTATCAAATTCAGAAATCAAAGAGAAAAAATCACCTCCAAAGAGGTTAAAGAATATATGCAGGTTGATCCGTTAGGAATTATGGATCAATACCCTCAATACCTAAAATCATTCATGAAGCTCTACAAAGATTACTTCAAAAATGGTGACAAGTTTTTACCCAAAGAGTACTACAGAGATTTCTTCCAAAACATTTATACTGACATAACCGAAGAACAAGTCAACAGTTGGAGCAAGTTGCTCAAACATGAAGAACTTTCGACAAAAGATTTAAATAACGTTGAACAGATTCGTCAAAACGAAAGCGAAAGTGCAACCATTATGAACAGAGCTTTGGAAGCTGCTCTTGCAGATAATCTGTACAAATGCACCGGTGACCCTTCTGTATTCACTTTGTCACAATCTGATTGCAAAATTGCAGTATCACAAATTCTAAACAATGATGACGAAATTTGTTTCTACTCCGAAAAATTGCAAAAGCTAATTAAACTGCCTATAAAAAACAGCGAAATTGACAAAGACAGAATTTCCAACATCTATAATGAGTGCCGTGAACCACTTTCTTTTATAGAAGCAGGAGAATTAACCGAACAGTATTTTAGAATTGATAACCCTGTTGTACGTAAAAATTTAAAACAATATATCACACTTTATGGAAGAAGTATTTTTGCCGCATTATCACCATTTAGCCCATACTCTGCTGATATTAAAGAACAGTTTTTCAGAAAGTTTCTCTATAATCTGCCTAAAGATTTGACAATTAACGACATCAAACCGGTGTATGTAAACAAACAACATTTTGAAACAGATGACAAAATTGCAAAAATAGATACAGCTTTAACAAAAAAATATTCATACATTGATTCTGATGATTTAGACATATTCTTCTTTGAGCTGAATAAAGCTCTGAGAAATTCTGCCAAATTGGATGATTTTGAAAAAATGTGCTGCAATAGAAAAAGAACTCCTGACACACCAAACTCTACATTTTCTCTAAGAAAAGAAGGATTCACTGTCACGAACTATCTTTTGATATCATGCTTAGAACAGGCAATGGCTGACGTTATGTATGAATCCTGCAGAGACGAAAAAGTTTACGCACTTAGGATTGAAGAATTATTTGAAGAACTTGAAAGTTTAAATCTTGTCAAAAAATTCCCATACACTGCAAGTGTTAAATGTGAGAACCTAGATACCAATCTGGATTTAAAATTCAAGAAAAAAATAAATTTCTATCAAATACACAAACTCTATAAAGACTATATGACAGAAACTCTTGAATACATAAATGAATGCCTCGACGAAGGTAAGAGTATTGAAACTCAGGAAGTCATTTACATATTAAATCCTGATGAAGAGAAAACTTTGGTTGACCAATATACAAAATCACGTCTTGCAGACTTTTCCGTTCCAATCAACGGTAAAAAATAAAAATGTTATCTTTTAAACGCTTAAAACCGGACCTCAAAAGACATAATGCAGAGGCACGGTTTTGAGCCTCTGCATAAATATTACAATTAAACCAACTTGTAGAAAGTCTTAGACATTTTATGTTCGCTTCAAAATTTTTCCGGATTGCATACGCATTCAAAAAAAGTTTGCCATTGTCCAGAAAATAATATATTGCACCAACCGGTTTATTATCAACAAGAAACATATAGAACAAAGTATTATCACGTATAAATTCAAAAGTATTAGAATCACAAATTTTACTTTGACTTTTTTCGTACAACAACTTGAGCTGCTTTTCATATTTATGAAAAGCAGCATCAGACGGAATTAATACCGATATCACATTTCCTCCTACAGGGCAGATACCTGTTCTTTTGAATACTTGCTGTCCGGCTTCAATTTTAAAGCATACTCTGCGTATTCTTTTGCATCTTTCAAGTATGAACTTCTACCGGTTTGCTTATATAAGGCTTCATTTGTATAAGACATGTACAGATAAACCGCATAATTACTCTTATCCACATTGAGTACTTTTTTGAAATACTTGTCGGCTTCGGAGTATTCACCCAAAAGATATGAACGATATCCAAATCTTTCAAAAATTTGAGTCATTGTTTCCGGACGGTAGTAAGCGTTCATAAGCTGAGTTTTTCCTTGACCAATTATAATAGATTTTCTGTCAGAAGAAACTCTAACATTTAATACATCTGAATTATAGATATTAGCTCTGCCGAAATCTCTCCATTCGTCTTCTATAAAATATTTTCTGTTATCATTGATATTTGCCAATCTTCTCTTTGCATTCGGATGTGTGCTTTGGAAATCTCTTGTTTGCGGCAGTGTGTACAAGAACGAAATAACATCTGCACATTTATCCAAATCATAACCTGCCTTTGCTGCCAAAATCGCACCTTCAGTATCTGCAGCATACTCCATATTTTTGGACTCAATTAATAACTTTCGCTCTAATATTGAATCTGACAACATCAGAAGCGCATAATCCGGATTTGTTATGTTGTATATTCTGTCACGGATTGCTTTCTTTCTCTGAGCGTGACCTAATAATGCATGAGCCATCTCATGCCCGATAACCATTGCCAAAGCATCATCATTATCCAAGAATGTATCATACAAACCCGTATTAATCTCAATACAATTCATATCGTGAGAATACGCATTAACATCTGTTGAGCGATTAATAACGATTCGCCAATTTAAATAATGCAAATTATTCGCACGAATAATACGCTCTGCAATTCTATAAACTTTATAAAAATCATCTCCATATGCCTGACCGTTGAAGTTATCAGTATGGCGAGATTTAAAGTCTTTCTCAATTTTTGCATATTTTATGTTATCCGCCGCAACTTTTTTAGAATAATCAGAATCACTTACTGCGGTAAAATCATTAACCTTGAATATTTTGGGATCTTTAATGTCGGTTTTCACTTGTGCGACATCTTGCCTGTCAAAATATTTACCTGCTGTTTCATACTTTTGTGCGTGCTGCATTTCTTTCATATGCAACTTTGTATAATCTCTTGCTTCCACGCTCATTTGTGCAAATGCACAAAAAACCAATAACAAAATAACTTTTTTCATATATACTCCATAATTTTTATTTAGCATATCACTTTTATTTGTTTTTTGCAACTATATTTTATCCTTGCAAACTCCCTCAATGATATTAATTTGCGGTTCAGCTTCAATCAATTCTTCGTCATCAAGACCGAGAGCCAATCGCTGTCCTTTTTGTATTTTTGTTATTGAAGAAATCAAGAAATCCAAGGTCGATATTGCGTTTTTCGGTACATCCAGAAACTCGATATCCGCACGTACGAGTTCTCTTGAATATTCATCCAGCATAAATTCAATAATTTCCAATGCTTTATTATAAAAATTTATATGTTTAATATTTGCTTTTTGTTTTTCCGACTTCATATCAAGAATCGGAGTCTTTGCTTTTGCCATAAAAATTCCCTTTGAGTTAAATAAAAAAAACAGGGGCAAGGAGTGTATAATCGAGAGAAAGGTGAAACGAACGCCCCTGTAAGAATTAAACAGTTTTTATAAGTTCTTTGTTCCCGTAAAAATCGCAGGCATATTGTCGAACTATTTCCTTACCATTAACTTTGACCACTTTGTTAATACCGTATTTCCAGCCAAACGGGCGGGATTTGAACTTAGAATAATTACATTCTTTCATTGAATAAAGGATTTCATCTTTATGACGAATCACCAAGTCGTTAGCAGCTATGCCCGACACTGATTCTCTGTTGACCGCACCGTCAAAACGAAACTCAACCAATTCCGCAACAGGCTTCAAACACTGCGGGCAGAAACCGACAGAAAGTTTTCTGGTTGAATACAAGCTATTCTCTGCTAAATAATAAATGTCATCAGCTTTGAACTCACAACAATGACGCATAAAGACCTCCCAACTGCAAAAAGCAGCCTTACTTAAATAATAAATTGACATTCTTAATAAGCCTGCCAAAGCAAGCCTAAAAAGGTAATAGTTATCCCCGTACCTTGGGGTTGATTTCTCCTACGCAGCGAACCTTGTTTTGAAATCAGGTACGAATACATAATACATCATTTTCATTTTTTGAATATGGATTGTAACAACTTTTTTACATCTAAACCTAAGATTGAATATTCATGATAGATTGAGGGTGATTAAGAACTACCAAATGATGACATAGCCTGAATAAGAACCCGATTCACAAACTATTGACAAAATATCACCCAATTTGTTATTTTTAGTGGGTGATGAAATTTAAACATATTTATACAACTTTATTATTTTTTGCAATGTCGTCAGCAGCCTTTGCCTCTCTAGACAGCATAGAAAACGATTTAACCAAATGTCTGAAAAACCGTTATTTAAGTTACGATATGATTTGCTGCACTGAAAAAGCATCAGACAGCTGTATTGCGGAATTATCAAAATTCACCAACAACAGTGCCGAAGCAAAAATCAATCAAACATACTGGAACAACTACAAACAATCCGTATCTGTAGCTATAATTTCACACTTGAAAGAAGCTCGGGGCACAATGTATCAGGAGTTTGCTAGTTCCACAATCTACGAAATCAATAAAAATCGTTTGATAATATTGAATTATCTATACAATAATGCTGATTACAGAAGAGAAACGTATCTTTCTAACGATTTAAAAAACTGCCTGAATCACGGCGATACCCGCAAATGTTATGTTGCTGCTTCAAACAAGTATAAAGTTGAAAACAACAACATGCTAAAAGATTTACAAGCAAGCCTTTCTCAAAAAGACTATCAAAGCTTGATGAAAAATCAAGCCGACTGGGAAAAATATTACCAAAATACAATAGCACTTAGTTCAAAGTTAGGTGAGTTAAGAAAATCTCAAATAAACAACATCCTTTTTGAAGAAAGAAATGGTCAATTATATTTCTTAAAACTCTACTTGGAAAGCAATATGCCGTAGTTATCCCCGTACCTTGGGGTTGATTTCTCCTACGCAGCAAACCTTGTTTTGAAATCAGGTACGAATACATAATACACTATTTTCATTTTTTGAATATGGATTGTAACAACTTTTTTACATCTAAACCCAAGATTGAATATTTACAGCCTTTTTGAGGTAAAATTATAGCTGAAAGAGAGGCCTAAAGTATGAAAGCAATTGTTTTTGATAACGGATTAAAACTTGATAATAATTATCCAAAACCTTCTCCAAAGGCGGGTGAAGCGTTAATAAGAGTAACCCTTGCGGGAATTTGTAATACTGATTACGAAATCACAAAAGGATATATGGGATATCAAGGAATACTTGGACACGAATTTGTCGGTATTGTTGAAGATATTAACGGAGAGGATAAATCTCTGCTTGGCAAAAGAGTTGTTGCAGAAATAAGCTACGGTTGTGAAAACCCGAATTGCGAATGGTGCGCCCAAAAGAATTACAGACATTGCCCAAACAGACATACTTTGGGAATTTGGAAAAAAGACGGTTGTTTTGCAGAATATTTAACAATGCCAACCAATGTGTTATTTGAAGTTCCGGAAAATGTTACTGACGAACAAGCAGTATTTGTGGAACCTCTTGCCGCAGCATGTGAAATTACAGAGCAGCTTCATATTGAACCAATGGCAAAAGTTTTGGTTCTCGGAGACGGCAAACTTGGTTTAACCACAGCTTTGGCGCTTAATGCGTTAAACCTTGATGTGCTTTTGGTGGGAAAACACGAGAACAAACTTGCAATAGCTTCCGCACAAGGTGTTAAGACGCAATTGTTATCAAGCTTTAAGCAAGAAAAAATTTATAATGTTGTAGTAGAGGCAACAGGCACAGCTTCCGGCTTTGAAATGTCGATGGCGCTAACAAAACCTAGAGGGGTTCTCGTTCTAAAAAGCACCGTTGCATCAGGAAAAGAACTTAATCTTGCACCAATCGTTATTGATGAAATAACTGTTCTCGGTTCAAGATGCGGACAATTCCCACCTGCACTAAGATTGTTAAAAAATAATCGAATAGATTTTAAACCGTTCATCAGCGGTGTTTATCCGATTGACCAAGCAATTGAAGCGTTTGAAGCAAATAAATCAAAAGAAAACTTAAAAATATTGATAAAAATCTAATAAACAAAAAAAAGAGGCGGCTGATTTCATCAGCCGCCTCTTTTTTAATCCTAAACTAAACTGTTGCATGTTTCTTTTGTTGACTTGCACCAGGGATTGCTTGCCAATTAGCAGCCATAATCTTTTTGAAAGATTTCAAAGCTGTATCTTCAAGTTCACCCAATTCTTCAGCTTCCATAATCAATTCACGAAGCGGAAGAAGAGCTCTTTGGTCACGAAGAACACCCAATGCAGCTGCCGCACCGGCTCTTACCAAATCATTTTCTGAACGGTTTTTCATTACATCAATCAATGCCGGAACAGCCTTAGTATCATTCAATTTACCAAGAGAAGTTACTGCATAAATTCTAACGTTAACCCATTCGTCATAAAGCATATTAATAATCTTATCAACACACTTTTTATTACCAATTTCACCCAACGCACGAGTTGCATCACATCTTACGTTAACTTTTTCGTGATCCAAGGATTTCATCAAAGCATCAGTTGCAACATCACCAATTTCAATCAAAGCATCTGTTGCTGTAATACAAACTTGTGAGTTTTCATCGTTCAAAGCTTCTACCAACGGTTCAACAACAATCTTACCGCCTAAACGACCAAGCGCACGAGCAGCACGGACTCTTACGTCAACGTTTCTGTCTTCACGCAAAGATTCTATTAAGTGTTCTGTGGCTTTTGAATCACCGAGTTCACCAAGAGCACGAGCAGCATATAAACGAACAGAACCGTTTTTATCGTTTTTCAAAACATCGATTAACGGTTCAACAGCTTTAGAATCGCCCATTTCACCAAGGACACGAGCAGCGTTATATCTAACTTTTTCAGAACTTGATGTCATCAAATCGTTAATCAATTCTTGAAAAGTTTTCTTAACCTGTTTCTTTTTGCTGCTAACTGTTATTGCCATATACATTACCTCCGACAAACAAATTATTTTCTTCTACACAGATATATAAAGTTGTGACTTATATTAAAATTGCCTTTTCTTTTTTCTTTGTTAACTTTTTGTTACATTACCCTTATTAGGGTAAATTTTACACTTATTCGTTTTGCAATAGTTAGTATACCATATTTTTACATATTAATACCTGCCCTATGAGATATTTTTACAAAAGTTAATTAAAATTATATTTATACTTTGTCTACAAATCAATATTCATAAGACTTTATCCCGCTTCTAAAAACTTTACATTTATTACTCACTAGGGATAGTAATAACGAATTCACTGCCTTGATTTATTTTGGAATTTACTTCAATTTTTCCGTTATGTTTTTCGATAATTTTTTGTGAAATTGCAAGCCCCAAGCCGGTTCCGACTCCAACACCTTTTGTTGTATATCCGGCAAAGAATATTTTTTCCGGTTCTTTTATACCACAACCGGTGTCTTTGATTTTAACAATAAGATTCCCGTTTTGAAAATCTGTGTCAATAGTTATTGTTCCGTCGCCTTCTATCGCCTGTGTTGCGTTTACAAGGATATTCATGAACACTTGGTTCAACATGTTCGGATAACATTTTACCGGAGGAATTTTTCCGTAATTTTTCACAACAGTTATACGATTCTTCGTTTCATGACGAATCAAATCCAAGGTCAAATCTATTTCGTTATTAATATCTGCTTCTTGCAGCTCAGCCTCATCAAGACGCACAAATTTCCTCAATGAAACAACCAATCTGTTTATTCTTGCAATAGCCTCTTTGTCAATCGTATTAATCTCTTGCAACAATTCTGCAACATCTTTATCTTCCAACCTTGAAATCAATTTTGTTGCAATTTCGTTGTTTGATTTAATAGAAGCCACCGGAGTGTTAATTTCGTGAGCAACACCAGCAACCAGTTGACCTAAAGATGCCATTTTTTCGGAATTTATAAGCTTTAATTGTGTGTCTTGCAATTCTTTTAATGCACGTTTCAATTCCTTAACCATTCTTGCATCTTTTTCATATAATTCTGATTGGATAATTGCATTTCCCAACTGAGTTGAAACACCGTCCAAAACTTCCAATGCATCGTCCAAACGGGTTTTTTGCTTGGTAAGCAACACAATAACCCCCAACCTTACATTGAGATGATAAATAGGTATAATAACTCTTTGCACCAATTCGCAAAACGGTTTTGCTTCTACAAATTCTTTCATGCAAGAAACGCAAAAAACCTTACCTGACGAAATGCTTTTTTCAGTATTTTTATCAAACGTAATTTTTCTGCCCACATCTTTTTTACTTAAAGATTCGTTTATAATATAAGCAGCCATATCCTTTGAATACACTGCATAGTACGCCCTAAAACCTGCAAATAATTGCGAAAGTTCTTCCAATGCAGAAGACAAAATCACAGATGTATCAATCGAACCTCTTATAATATTAGATATATTATTAAGTAACAGCAGTTTCATTGCCTGCGATTGCGCTTGTTGCTTAATCTTCATCAAGTTTTTATTATCTGCCTCAAGAAGAGTTATCTTTTTTTGGTAAGCTTGATTTCTTTGCAGAGATTTTTCCAAACCGACAATTGCGGTCACATCCGTGAATACAATTATCACATAATCACCTTTTGATGCAGCGTTCATATCATAATAAAAATATTCATTACCGGATGATTGGTACAAAACATGCGCAGAAAAATCTTGCGGAGACGAAATTGCCTGCAAAATAGGTGAATGCACTTCTACATCGTTGCTAACCAAAGCGCAAACATTATAGTTTAATTTATGAGAAAACTTTTTGAGATTCTCAAAATCAGAAAAGATGCGTTTAAAAACATTATTTCTAAAAACTACTTCTTTTTTCTTATTAACAACGATAACCGCACTGTTAAATTTATTAAATAAATCAAACTTCCCCATACAAAACATTATAACCTTTGCAAAAAAATGAAGCAATAAATTTATACCCTAAAATGCAATTTATTTTATTTTCAAAATCCTCAATCATATAAATTATGAGAGTAATTACATTAATTTTGTCCGCATTGATATTTTTCACTTGCATCAAGTGCTATTCAGAGGAGTATCTTTACATACTTAACGACAGTTGTATAAACGATTTAACAGAAAGTGCACAAAATTATTTCAAAAACCGAGACATTAGTGTAATAAGGGATTCAAGGGGGATTATTTTACGATTTAAATTAACTTCACCAACAGAAGAATATGAAAAATTCAGCTCCGACACGTATAACAAAATATTGTACACAGAACAATTTTTGGCAAAAATTAAAAATCCTGTTATAATAGAGGTGCATACAGAGAAATTTTCGGAGTACAAATTTTTCAAAAGGAAAAACTGGGAGATTTCGACTGTTATTGCAAACAGAATTGAAGCACTCATGCTCAAAAACGAGGGATTAGTTCTGCGAAACAGAATTAACTCTGTCGGATACGGAGAGTTTTTACCATTAAAGAATACACCATATAATGGTGGTAATTATCCGAACAGGGTTGATATAATAATACTATGTAATATAAGTGGAGAATAGTATGGCTGAAAACGAAAATAATGATGTTAAAGGTGCCGAATTTAATAAATTTCTTATTGTTAGCTTAGTTTCAACGGTTATCTTGTGCGTTGTATTTGCAGGTGTAAACTACCTCGTAATGGAAAACCTTCTTACTCAGAAAATGAGCAAAATTGCTGTATCGCAAGAAGAGCTTGACGAAGGCGAAGAAGGAGATGAAGACGAAGTTCAAAAAGGCATTATTGTTGACCTTGGCGATTTCATCCTAAACCTGTGTGACGAAGCGCAAAAGAAATATTTAAAAGTAAACGTTGCAATTGAAGTATCCCAAAAAGATACAGACTTTGCTCAAGATGCACAACCTGCTAAGAGTGGCGGACACGGCGAAGCGGCTCCTGCAGCAGATCCAATGGATGCAATCCAAAAGGAAATGGCACAATATAAGCCTGCAATCAGAGATGCGGTAATCACTAATCTTTCAAGCAAAACTTCAGCAGAATTGTCTTCTGCTGCCGGCAAAGAGCTTGCAAAAGAACAGATTACCAATGATATCAACTCAATTCTCGGCGGAGAAAGAGAAGTATTAAGAGTAAGTTTTGGACAATTTATTATCCAATAGGAACGAGGAATGTCAGATAGCGATAAAGAAATAGCAAAAATAGCCGCAGAGGCATTTG
>CAKVMU010000035.1 GCA_934773085.1 uncultured Candidatus Melainabacteria bacterium | reverse complement strand
GTCTACGAATCCTTGAGCTTAAAAATAAATACGCAACAGAACATGAATACATATATTTTAAGCAATATCTTGCAGAAAAACATCTTGAAGCATCCAGAAAACAGTTAAATTCCACTGGCTTGGAATATTTTGGTGATTTCTTAACCAATTTTTCTCCGGATGAAAAATGGTCAAATCCGAAGGCCTTCTACAAAGAAGGATATTCAGTAGGATTCGGTTGTCCTGCCTTAAATTTTGGCAACCCAGAAGCAAAAGAGCTTCTCAAAAGAAAAACAGAACTTTTTGCCCGCAGATATGACGGAATAAGAATCGACATGGCTTGGGCTTACGCTGACCAACCACTCATCAAATGTTTTGATGAACATAAATTCAAAAAAGTGCATTATGACGGGGAAATCCTTGATTATATCTCTGATGTCTTCCGACACGCAAAAGGCAAAGACTACAAGCAAGAAAGCATTATGTATGAATTTGTTGCCTCGCCAAAAGATTTTAATATGTACGAAGACGGCAAACTAAAACAATTTTTGGAAAACAAAATAAAAATTATTTGTTCAGACCATCTGGAAGATAATTGGGGGAGCAGCGAAACATATAAGCAAAGAGGATGGAAAATCGACTCTTACATTCTCGGAGCCACAAATCACGATTCTCAACCGATGAAAAGCCAGTTCGTAAAAGAAAACGAACTTTCCAAACAAGCAAGAATTCTTGCCCGATTACTCAAGATTCCGGAACCTAAAAATTTAAAAGATTTTATTAAGGCAAAATTCGCTGAACCGATGCGGGCAAAGCATAATATGGTATTTTACGCTGATGCGCTAAATCTTGATGGCAAATATGCAGCCTCTCCAATTAATGACAAAAGTTACAGACTCAAACTTCGTCACAATTGGATGGATAAGTATTTTCAGTCACTTCAATACGGCGAAGGATTTAACCCAATGGATGCTCTCGCAAAAGCTTTTGTAGCGGAAGGCTTGGATAAAACAGAGCCGGAGTTGTATCAAAAAATCATCAAATATCGAAAAATTCTTCAACAACCTGAAGGCAGAAATAAAAAAACAAAAAACTTGCTTATGCTGGGTGGAGTGATATTTGCAGCTATTACTGTTATCGGAGCACTTATTATAAAAAAAGGGGCTCGGAATTCCGACACCCACTCTCGCTATCCGGCATCCAAATAAGAACGCAAACTTTCCACGTTTTCAACTCTTCTTAATTTTTGAATAGCCAAATTCTCAATCTGACGGATTCTTTCTTTCGAAAACCCCAATGCATTACCAATCTGCTCCAATGTTTTTGGCTCTTCATCATCTATCCCAAATCTTCTTTTAATAATCTCTTGTTCACGCTTATCCAGAACACTTATCAGCCTTATAATGTCTTTTTCCTGAAGTTTATTTTGAGCAGACGTTTCCGGAGAAACATAAGTCGTGTCCTCGATATAATCCTGTATGCACAAATCATCCGTAACAAGAGTATCCAAACTTACCGGCTCCTTTTTCATCGCATTTTTAACCTCTTCAATTTTTCCCATATCCAAACCGCAAATCTTTGCCACAGTTTTGTCGTCTGCATCCTGAATCTCATTACAAATAATTTCAGAGCAAGCCTTTTTATATCTTCTGATTTTTTCAAGCATATGAACAGGTATCCTTATTGTCCTTGAATGATTCGAGATTGCCCTTATAATCGTTTGCTTTATCCACCAAGTTGCATAAGTTGAAAATTTAAAGTTCTTTTTATAATCATATTTCTCCGCAGCCTTAATCAACCCTAAAGAACCTTCCTGCACCAAATCCATAAACAAAACCCCTTGACCGATATACTTTTTAGCAATACTTACAACCAACCTCAAGTTCGCCTGAACCAATTGTTTTTTCGCCTCCTCCCGTTCCCTTGAAGTCCCCTCTCTGATTTTACGTCCCAACTCAATTTCCTCTGACTTGGTTAACATACGCTTTCGCCCAATCTCTTTCAGATACATTTGTAAAATGTCATCATTATTTACAACTGCGCTAAAAGTCTTTGGTACAACAACTTCCATTTCAGACTCATCCACATAACCATAATTTTTCAACGCTCTTCCCATCTTTTTCTCCTTCTCATCGCTTTCTAAACTCTTAGACGTAATTAACGAAAAAAAGTTCAATTTAATTCATTACCCCCCGACTGGACTCCCTTTTTTGGTAATGTTTTTAATTCTTAAAAACCTCATAATTTAGGAGTTAGTTTTCTTGAGGTAACTCAGGAAGGGGTAATGGGTATATACCAACTACTCCGCCTATTGACAAAGGAGGTTAAAATGACGATTAGAAAACTTACTGTGGCAGCTGCAATTGCCGTTGGTATAGCAACGTGTTCGTTCAATACGGTAATGGCAGCTTGTCCATGTGAACAAAGCCCTGTTGTTACTCAGGGAGCATGTCCTTGTGAAAAGGATATTCCGGAAATCACAGGTGCAGCTTGCCCTTGTGACCCTCAACCGGAACCTTGCGGCTGCAATGTCGCACCGAAATGTGAACCGGATCCGGTTCCATCATGCGCTCTTTGCCCCGGAGTAAAAGATTTAAGCAGAGAGAACATGAAACAAGTTTATGCGTATCCTAATGGTATTTACGGATACAACAATTACGTCGGTACAAAATCTGATTCAGTTTACTCTGCAGAAGGTTTTAGTATCACTCGTGACAACTCAAAACTCAGTGCAGGCACAATGGGAACAACTGTGGCTTCAGAAGGTTCTGTAACCGGTGCAGCTTCAAACATTCCGTGCTTGAACGAAATGGGCACTCACAACGGCATTCCGATTATCAGAGACGAATCAAAAATGGACGGTAACGGCTGCCCTATTCAAATGGGTACCGCTAATTCAATGCAAGCAATCAAAAAGACATTAGTCCCTTTTGATTTGTCACCGTTTAGTGATTTAACTACCGGTGCTGCTGCTAATTTGCAAATGTTCCCTGACGTTCCAAACGGTTATTGGGCATCCTGCGAAATTGACAAACTCGCAACAAACGACGTTGTTGTCGGATATCCTGACAGAATGTTCAAACCATCAAGAAACATTTCTCGTGCAGAGTTTGCAACTATGTTAGTTAAAGGTTTCGACAAAGATATGTACTCTTGTAATCCTGAAAAACTTTTCTCTGATGTTCCGACAAACCATTGGGCTAACTCAGCAATTACAGTTGCAGTTCATCAAGACTTGTTAAAAGGTTATCCGAACGGAACATTTATGCCTAACCACAATGTAACCAGAGCAGAAGCTTTATGTGCATTATCCAAAGGTGTAAAATGTCCTGATATCGATAAATGCAAGGCTCAGGAAATTTTATCCCAATACACAGACGGAAACACCGTTCCTGAATGGGCACAAATTCCGATTGCAACAGCTTTAGAGAAGGGAGCTCTCAACAACTCTCCAAGTCCTAAAACAATTGCGCCGTTTAAGGATGCAACAAGAGCTGATATTGCTGCTATGTTACAGAATATTCGAGTAAGCGCAGGTATCGATAAGAACCCTGTTACAGCTAACAATGACTGCCCAATCTGTCCTGTTGACAAAAAAGCATTCATTGAAAACGAAGAAATGGTAAAAATTCCTACATTACAGTTGGAATTCAAAGACCAAGTAACAGCCAAATCTTCTCACGTTGGTCAAAGATTTGCAGCAAAAACTCTTGAAGATGTAACAATCAATGGTCATCTTTACCCATGTGGTTCAAACGTTTACGGTAAAGTCGTTGAAGTCGTAAGACCTTCCGGCTGCCAAAAGGGTGCATTAAAACTTGCATTCACAGAAATAGAAAATTGCGGATGCAAAGCAACTCTTCCGAGACAAATTCTTACAGCTCAAATTGATAAATCAAATACACCAAACATTGTGTCAAGAATCGTCACAGCTCCGCTTACTTGGGGTGGTTCAATCCTTGGTATTGTGGGCAGAACAACCGGTGGTATGCTAACATCACTTGGTAATGCTTGCGAAGACGTAGCTTCCGGTACAGGTATCGCTCTGGGTGAAGTATTCCAAGGTCAGTTCAGAGCTGCTGGCAGAAGCACAATGGACGTTGCTAAAGATACTGTAAAAGCACCTATCGACTTCACAAGAACAGCTTTGTCAGGTACAATGGGTCTGTTCCAGACTACAGGCGACGAAGTTGCATACCTTGTAGATGCTAAAGGATACAAAATCTCAGCTATTAATCCGAAAGAACACGTAACTATAGCGTTCGGATGCAGCGGCGAGTAATTCGTTAACAGTCTACGGACAAACGTTTTTTTAATCGTTCGCTCATACTAAAAAGCCCCGGCAGTAGTTTTTGCGGGGCTTTTTTAGTATTCTAATTAAACATTGCATTAATAAATTCTTTGGAATCAAACGGTTTCAAATCTTCCATCTGTTCTCCGACTCCGACCAACTTTACCGGCAGTCCCAAATCCTTTGCTATTGCCAAAACAATACCGCCTTTTGCGGAACCGTCCAACTTTGTCAGTGCAACTGCCGATAAATTTACACATTCTTTGAAAACTTTTGCCTGCACCAAACCGTTTTGACCAGTATTTGCATCAATTACCAATATACTTTCACGCAAATTATCCGGAGCATTTTTATCAATTACAGCCTTGATTTTTGACAATTCTTCCATCAAATTAAACTTGTTTTGCAATCTTCCGGCAGTATCCACAAGAATCACGTCAAATTTTTCATTCTTAGCTTTCTGAATCGCTTCATAAACGACAGACGCCGGATCTGCCTTATCTCTTCTTACAATCTCCGCACCGGAACGTTTTGACCAAATATCAGCCTGCTCTTCCGCTGCAGCTCTGAAAGTATCACCAGCAGCAATCAAAACTTTTTTACCCTGTGACTTGAACATATAAGCCATTTTACCGATAAGAGTAGTTTTTCCTGCACCGTTTACGCCTGCAATGAAATATATATTCAACTCGCCATCTTTGTAACTTAGTTCACCAGAACCAGCTTCTTCAAGAGTTTTCAAAAATTCGTTCTGCAAATATTGTTTAACCTCAGACGGTTTAACCTTGGTTTGTTTTCTCAATTTGTCAGTTAATTCTGACGCATAGTTAACACCCAAATCCGCACCAATCAGCAAATCTTCCATATCATCAAGAACGATATCCGAAAATTCAGCTTCTTCTGAAACTGCATCTACAACATTCCCGACAAGTGACTGTGCTGTCTTAGAAACAGTGGATTTAAGTTTGTCAAAAAGATTAAACATAACGAATCAACTAGCCTTTCAAGCCGTTTTCAACAATAACTTTTGCTAAAATGCCGTTTACAAAAGATGATGAATCGTCTGTTGAATATTTTTTAGCTAATTCAACAGCTTCATCTACAACAACCTTAACCGGTGCTCCTTGAGTAAACATAAGTTCTGTAATTGCAATTCTCAAGATATCTTTATCAATTTTAACCAATCTTGAGATATCCCAACCGTTAGAATATTTTTGGATTTCTTCATCAACTTCTTTGTGATGCTTTTTAAAACTTTCGGCAATATCAACCGCATAATTTTTAACATCACTTTGACTTTCAAGAGTTGCAAACTCTGCAATCTCAAGAGCCAAAATAGCTTTTTCCGCAACATCTAACATAGTATCAACTTTTTCAACCATCTCATCTGTCATCGGAATTTGTACCGGTTTATTTTTCGCACCCATTGGACGGGATAGATTTGATTCGTGCTCTGCTTCGTAATCCATCAAAGATTCTTTGATATCAATCAGAGAGCCCACTGTGAGCTTTAATTCTTCAGAAGCATTACCTGAAAGAATCCTTACTGATTTCAACATAATATTTTCAAAATCATCTTTTGAATAATGAGTTATTTCTTTTTCAAACTGAGAAAATAGTATAAGTGCCAATTCTCTTGCTGCGTGTCTTGCCTGCATAAATTTATCTCCTGTTAATTATAATCTTTTTCATAATAATAACATGAAAATGTGATATAATTAAAATATTCGGAGGAATATTATGACAAAAAAACGTGCAATTATAGTTGTTATTGATTCTATGGGCATTGGCGCAATGCCTGACTGCAAAGATTTTGGAGATACTGAAAAGTGTAATACTCTCAAAAATGTTTGTGCTTTTAACCACGGATTACATTTGCCTAATCTTGAAAAACTTGGTATCGGAAATATTCAAGATTTCGAAGGTGTGAAAAAGGTTTCTAATCCAATCGGACAATACGGAACTTTGCGTGAAAAATCAAAGGGAAAAGATACAACAACCGGTCATTGGGAAATTGCCGGCTTGATTAGCGAAAAACCATTCTCAACTTTTCCAAACGGTTTTCCGAAAGAATTAATTGATAAATTTATTGAAGAAACAAATTGTGGCGGAATTCTTGCAAATATTCCGGCAAGTGGAACTGCAATAATAGAAAAGCTTAACGATGAGCACCACGCAACAAAATACCCGATCGTGTACACTTCAGCAGACAGTGTGTTCCAAATCGCTGTAGATACGGATTTAATTCCTTTAGAAACACTCTATGAATGGTGCAGAATCGCACGCAAATTGTTAGACGAAGGGAACTATAACACTGCCCGTGTTATCGCTCGTCCTTACAAAATCATAGATGGAAAACCTACCAGAATTTCAAAGGACAGAAGAGATTATTCTATGGCTCCGCCTGCAGACACAGTTCTTGATAAAGTTAAAAACTCCGGTTCTGCCGTAATCGGAATCGGTAAAATTGAAGACATATTCTCAAAAGCAGGAATAACCCATGCTATACATACCGGCTCTAACAAAGAAGGTTTGGAACTCACAATTAAAGCATTGGAAGAAAAACTTCCTCTTGCAGAGATGAAGTATCCTAATGTTAATATAAGTGACGAAACCAGAGAAATAATTTTTACAAATTTGGTTGATACCGATATGCTATTCGGTCACAGGAATGATGCAGAGGGTTACGGAAAAGCGATAGAAGAAATCGACAGATATTTAGATAAAATTCTTCCGCTTATCGGAAAAGATGATTTGTTGATTATAACAGCAGACCACGGTTGCGACCCAACTGTTGAAGGAACTGACCACACTAGAGAACAAGTTCCGGTTCTGTACTATTCAAAAGGTATTGAACCTAAAGATTTGGGCATAACTCTTGGCTTTGATTCAATAGCTAACAGAGTTTCCGACTGGCTGTTCTAATTTTAAAAATTTAGTTGTATAATGTAGATAATCGCTTAAAAAAGCGGTTTAGAATATAGAAAAAAGGAGATATAAAATGAACGTAACTATTAATGATTCATGTATCGGATGCGGCGCTTGCGAATCTATTTGCGAAGCTGTTTTCCATGTTGAAGATAGAGCTTGCGTTAAAGAAAGCGAAGTTGCAAACAACGAAGCTTGTGTTAAAGAAGCTGCTGATGCTTGCCCTGTTGGTGCAATCGAAGTTGCATAAGTTTGATTTATACAAACAAAACGGCGGACAAAATTTCATTTTGTCCGCCGTTTAATTTTGGTATAGAATAATAAAAAAGGGGATATATTATGTACACATTAGTTTACTCAATAGATAAAAATCCGAATCCGGAAACTTTATATATAAATCTTACAAACGCATGCACAAACGATTGCGTGTTCTGCCTTCGTTCGCAAAAAGATGATGTTTGTGGCGCAGAAATGTGGCACGACGACAAATATTCACTTGAGGATATTATCAGTCAATTCAAAAGTTTTAAAACTCCAAAAAACGTTGTTTTTTGCGGATATGGAGAACCTTTCTTGAAAAAAGATATGATGAAATCTTTTGCTGAGTATTTAAGAAAAAATTATCCGAATATAAAAATCAGAGTTAACACAAACGGGCACGCTAATGCGATATACAAATATAATGTTGCAGAAGAGTTTAAAGACTTGTTGGACGAAGCTTCTGTAAGCTTGAATTCCGATAATGCTCAACAATACAACGAAATTTGCAACCCAAAAATTGAGAACGCATACGAAGAAGTTAAAAAATTTATAAAAGCCTGCTCTGATGCCGGAATAGAAGTTTCCGCAAGTATTGTTACAGGGTTTGACAATAGAGACATTAACGTCGAAAATTGTGAAAAAATTGCAAACTCACTTGGTGCAAAATTTAGAAACAGAGAATTTATTACAAACGGGTACTAATCATGGTTAAGCTTATTCTCGCATCAAATTCACCACGCAGAAAAAAAATCATGACCGATTTAGGTTTAGATTTTGATGTAATTCCTTCAAATTATGATGAAAAACTTTCAACAGACACTTTTTCGTATGAAATAATAGAAGATTTGGCGACTCAAAAAGCTCTTGACGTCGTAAGAAGAGTTGATAAAGACAAACTTGTCATCGGCGCCGATACCGTTGTAATTCTACATAACAAGATTCTTGGAAAACCACATTCGAAAGACGAAGCATTTAAAATGCTGAAAGAGCTTTCCGGAAACACTCACTCTGTTGTTACTGCCATTTGCGGCATAAATACAAAGACAAATCGTGCTGCATTATTGTCTACAACAAGTTACGTCAGATTCAAAGAGCTGACAGACGAAATGATTCATTTTTACATAGACAATTTTAATCCGCTTGATAAAGCCGGAAGCTATGGAATACAAGAACTTCCTCCAAACTTTTTAGACAAGTATGAAGGAAGTTTTGAAAATATTATTGGTCTTTCGCCCGAATCAGTTATGGCTGTTCTGGAGCAGCTGGAGTATCGTCAGTAGGCAACCCTAACGAAATTCTCTTGTCTTTAGGATTAAACTTAATGATTTTTGTATTAACCTTATCGCCAGCTTTCAGTATCACACCGGTTTGGTTTTGATACTCAGCTAGAGCAGATTGAGGTAACAAAGCCTCAACCCCAGGCAACACTTCAACAAATGCGCCAAAGCCTTTAATTCTGGTTACAACACCTTCTTTTACATCGCCTTCTTTTAATTCCTCTTCTGCTTTCAACCACGGATCAGGCTCAGTATTTTTCAAGCTCAAGCTGATTCTTTGTTTGTCATAATCCACGTCAATAATTTCGACATTGATTTCCTGACCGACTTTCAACAAATCAGTAGGGTGTTCAACCCATTTCCAAGAAATTTGTGAAAGCGGCAACAAGCAATCAACCCCACCAATATTAACAAATGCACCAAAATCGGTAATTCTGACAACTTCACCTTTAACAATTTGTCCTACTTCAACCTGAGCAAAAACATTTTTTCTGTTTTCGGCAAGATTTGTTTCGTACACTTTTCTATTAGAAAGAATCAAATTGTTTTGAGATTTATCCAATGTTAAAATTTTAACATCAATCTTGTCTCCAGGGTTGCAAATTGTTTCTCTTGCGCAGAGTTGACCTTGAGGAATAAATCCTTGGACACCTGATACGTCAACAATCAAACCACCTTTAACAGTTTGAGTAATAACAACAGAAATTGTTTCATCAGCTTCCTTAACTTTTTCAAGCTCAGCCCAAGTATGTGCCAAGTGAACTTTTTTGTATGACAGCGTAAATTTGCCGTTTTCATCACAATCTTGAGTGATTAAAAATTCATACTCGCCACCTTTTTCTAATACATCTTCAACCTTTGCTTTTCTGTCTGAAGAAACTTCGTAACAAGGAACAAATGCTGTACATTTAGAGCCGATATCAACTATCGCACCATCAGATTCATATGCACACACTACACCTTTTACAATATCACCTCTTTTAAATTTGTAATCATACTTCTCTAAAAGAGCTGCGTAATCAACATCAGAACACTTATCTACCATTAGCATTCTCCTTTTTCCAAATAAACACGGGTATATTATAGCATATTTAGTGGAATTCGACAATAGGGGCGCAGTTTTTAATCAATTTCTATGATAAAGAATTTTTAAAATTGAACAACAAATGTAGGGTGGGAAAAACGAAGTGATTCCCACCCTACGACTTCCGCTCGCAATGACAACACACTTGCGCACCGGTGACTCTAATTAATACACTGCGAATATGTATATAATATCAAACAAACACTTTTAATGTTTTAGCAAACCCGTCGGAAACATTCACAATAGCTGCGACTTCATTTTGCCAAGTCAACACCGCAAGCCCATCCTGCAAATCGACACCAATCTGTCCACCATTCGAAACCTTAAATTTTTCAGCCTCATTTATCTCATATTTTGGGTAATTTAAATAATCCATGGGAGATAACAACTTGCTCTCCACATCTTCACAACAAGTCAGCTCTTCCAATCTGACCGAATCTTTTACCTCAAAATCACCGGCTTTAACCCTTACCAACTTTATCAAATGTCCGCCAACATTCAAAGCCTTTCCTAAATCATGAGCAATAGAGCGAATGTAAGTCCCTTTAGAGCATTCAATATACAATTCTGCAGTTTGATTATCATAATCAAAATTCAACAAATCTAATTTCAATATATTAACCTTGCGTGGCTGAATTTCAACAGTTTCACCACTTCTTGCATATTCATAAAGTTTTTTACCGTTAACTTTTATAGCAGAATATATCGGAGGGATTTGTTCAATCTCACCTCGAAAATTTCCTAAAGATATCTCTACATCTTCTTTCTTAAGCTTTGCTTCAGACACAGAAACAACATCACCCTCTGTATCGTATGTAGTTGTTTCAGCCCCAAACTTCACTGTGCCAACATAAGCTTTGTCATCAGCTAAGTATTCAATAAGTCTGGTTGATTTTCCGATACAAATCGGCAAAACGCCTTCTGCAAACGGGTCTAGAGTTCCCGTATGACCTATTTGTTTAATCTTTGTCAGCCTGCGCAAAACCGCAACAACATCATGAGATGTTTTTCCTTGCGGTTTATATATATTCAAAAAGCCGAACATTACTTAATTTCGCCTCTGGAGATTTTTTCAATCAAATCCAAAACACGAGAACCTTGTTCCAAACCATCACTGAAAACAAACTTGATTTCCGGAGTAACTCTCAGACGAATTCTCTTACCGACCTCATAGCGAACCCTTGGAG
>CAKVMU010000034.1 GCA_934773085.1 uncultured Candidatus Melainabacteria bacterium | reverse complement strand
TGAAGGAGTTTCAATGTAAAAGAAAAAAATAACGGGTCTTGTATAACCCGCTATTAATTTATTTTATTTCTTCAACTTTGATAAAAGATTGTTAAAATAATCCTTTACCACAGCTCTCATATTTTTAGTAACGTCTGTCATTGCCTTACGAGCCAAAATTTCTTGTTTTTCTGCCGCTGATATATTTGGGTTTTTAAGCTGCATTTCAAAAATCACTTCATCGATAAGCTTTAAAACATTTTTGTCATTTGCCAATTCTTCACGTGATTTTTTTATGGTCCTATCGCTCAAAACTCTAATTTTAGAATCCGGATTAAGCGAATTTAAAGCCAATGCATCACTTAAGTCAGACACTTTTTTAGAAAAACCCTCTTTTTTCTTAAGGTTTTCATAAACATCTTTCATTGCTCTGCGGTTCAAAACTTCTTGCTTTTCTGCCGGCGAGCTCATCGGATTTTTCATTGTGAGGATAAAATCCAAATCATCAATAATTTTGGAAGCCTCACTGTTATTAAGCTTCATTTCTGAGACTTTCCCTTTAAAAGTCTTCGCTCCCTGCGGAATTCCCATTGGTTGCGGGGCGAAATTTGATGAAATCTGCATAAAAACCTCCACATTATTTATATACTACATATTATTAAAAACATTTTGCAAAAGAAATTTGCTATTCTGTAACGATATGTAAACGCATATTATCTACTTAAACAGCTTCTTCAAACCGGATTTCAGCATTTCTAAAATTGAAGTTTTTGGCGCAGCCTTTCTCTTAAAAAATTCTTGATTCTCTAAACAAGAAAGAAATGGCATTCCAGATTCTTTGTAATAATTAACATCCTCAACAAGCTTGTTTGTATAATATTGCGGAGATTTCGGTTTTAAAGCACAAAAGCCCAAATTTTCGGCTCCGTTAATTTTAATATTCATAAGTTAAACCTTTCAAATTCTTCTTACTAAGATATAAACACAACTTATGATATTTTTTGCACTTTTATTAAGATATATTAAAAAAGACCTCTTCCTGAGGTCTTTTTATTAGGCTATTGCCATAAATTTGTATTCTTCCGCATTCTTGTGCGCTAAACCGACTCCATCCTGCCCGAGTGAAATCTTATCACCATTCTCGCCTGTCGTATAACTATGGTTTTGTGGAATAGATATTCCATATTGATTGTCTACGCTCGGGGTCGGCGTTACTTTCGGATTTACAGTCAAACCGCCAAACGGAATCCTTCCGCCTTGGGCATATTGACCATATTGATAATTTTGTTCAATTCCTAAAATTGGTGCCATAATAGTGTCCTTTTAACTATATATATTAAGTCTTCTAAAACCTAAAAATTGCGTGTTTGTAAAAAAACTTTACATATGTTAATATTTTCTTATGAAAACATTCGGAATTATAGCACCAGCGGGCGCAGTCGACGACGAAAAACTGAACAAAGCCGTCTTTAATATCAAAAATTTGGGATCTAATGTAAAAATTTCAGAACGAATCTTTGATAAGGACAGATATTTAGCGGGTTCTGACAAAAACAAGATTGAAGAATTGCATAAATTTTTCCTTGATCCGGAAGTTGATATTATTTTGAGCGCTCGTGGCGGCTATGGGTCTATAAGATTAGTCAACAATATTGATTACGAAATTATCCGCAAGAATCCGAAACCTTTTTGCGGTTTTTCGGATATCACAGCTCTGTTGTTAATGATTTATAAAAAGACCGGAATCGTAACATATCACGGTCCAATGGCTTGTTCTGACTTTGCAGAGATAAATCAATTTACACTCGACAACTTTCGAAATGCTCTTAATGGCTCTGTCATTGAGGTTTCCGGAGATAAAATCTACCAAGAAGGGAATGCTGAAGGTATCATCTGGGGCGGGAATCTTGCAACAGTCGTATCTCTCTGCGGGCAAGACTTTATTCCGGATGAAGATTTTATATTTTTTACAGAAGATTTAAACGAACCGGTTTATAAAATAGATAAAATGTTTACCCAGCTTTTCAATATTGAGAAGTTTAGGGTTAAATGTAAAGGGGTTGTATTGGGGGATTTTCTTGATGTCGACAACGAAGAATGGCTTGACGAATTCTTTAATGAGTTTAAAATACCTACTGTCGGCGGATTTAAAATAACACATAATCAAGAAAAAATAACAATTCCTATCGGCAAAAAAGCATCACTTGAAAATGTCGTTTTGAGAATAAGCAGTTAGTTTATAATAATTACACCTACTCCTGTTAGGAGAAGGTAATCTTTGTTTTGTCATGCTGAACTTGATTCAGCATCTTACGAACCTGTAATCACACGCCAAGTCGATAAGGTCCTTAAATAAATTCAGGACGACAAATCGTTCCTTCTCCCGTCGGGAGAAGGTTAGGATGAGGGAACGATATTATTCTGAAATTTATTTACCTTTTCTGGACGACAGGCATCGTGAAGAAATGCGAACTTAACGAACAATTCCAGTTTTCAACCCTTCAATTAATAAAGCCTCAACTTGCCTATTGCAAACCTTGTAATCACAACTTTTTTATGTTACAATTACCTCTGCCGTACTCCACGGGGACTTTGCGGATCTCTCGACCCGAACGCTTATGCGGGGTGCAGAGCCTGCTGTGAGGGATATATAGGAATTGCCTATGTTCGTATGGCCGTTGATAGCTTAATATAAGATGGCGCAAGCTGTCGAACCGTGTCAGGATGGAAACATAGCAGCACTAAGACAATCCTTGCGGGTGTTTTATTTTTAAGAAGTAGGCCCTATAAACAAAATCAAATTTTGTATATTTCGATAGGCAGAGGTACGGCTTTTTTATAGCAAAAATATTTTTTACGGGATTTGTAAAAAATATGAATAATTCAATCAACTTTAAAGGAACATTTGTTCGGACTGCAACAGTAAAGCTTTCAGACAATCTGAATCTGTATAAGAATCACAATATATCAATGGTGGAATTAAATCCTCATTCTGATAATGATATGATGGCTCTGAATGCAGTAGCTTACAGTTGGGACCATCGTCGAACTTTTGCGGATGATATTGCCAGCAACATGGCGGACTATTACATTGAAAATAGACCCTGCTATCAAAAAAAGTTCTATGTTCTGACGGAACAAAAACAAGACTTTGACGACCTCGACGCTATGGATATTCTGGCAACAGCTCAAGTCTCAAAATACAACGAAACCGTTATGCTCGACTTTTTACAAGTCGATCCGGACTACACAATGAACAGAGCTTTTTCTAGATACAAAAAAATAGGAACAGCCTTTATCAATTCTCTCAAAGCAATCTTTCCGGACAAAGAGATTATACTCAAACCGGTCGAATCTGCAATTGAATTCTATAGAACCAACGGATTTGAAGAGTTTGGCAGAATGATGCGCTTTTGCCCTATAAAGAAATAATTAATTACCGGAAACCTCAGCCTCTCTTGCAGAACGTTTTGCTGTAAGTTCCTCTTTTCGTTCAAGCTTGGTGTACAATTGCCAATTTATTTCTCCGCCAATAAGGATAAGAATTGAAGTGTAATACATCCACATCATCATAACCGCAAAGCCCGCAATTGTGCCGTATACAAAGTTATACGTATGTAAGTTGTTTATATAGATTGAAAATAGCCAAGAACCCAACAACCAAGATATACAGAAGAATATTGACCCCGGAAGAGCGCTATGGCGACGAAGTTTTTCGTGCCCTGTAAGGTCTGGAAGTATATAGTAGCTCAAATATGCCATTATAAACAGGGTTAAAAATGCTACCGGCCAACGAATCAGCAACATCACATCTGCAACATGTTCCGCAACTCCGAGATATTCAACCCCAAACTTTATAAGAACTTTACCAAAGACAATCAGTGTTATACTCAAAAACAACACCAATGTGTTCACAAAAACCATAACCAAAGCCAGCAAACGTGAATATAAAAAGTTTCTTGTTTCTTTTACCTTATAAGCCCTGTTTAACCCCTTTGCCACAATTGCAAGCGTGTTGGTTGAAAGAAAAAGTGTAATACAAAAACCAAGAACTGCTACCAATCCGCCTTTTGAGAAGAAGAAAACCTCATTTAATACCGTATTTATAACGGTCATTACATCCGCAGGCACTATGTTGTGCATAAATACAAATATCGGCTCCATAAATGAATGTTTACCCAACCAACCAAACAAAGCTGTCAAAAACAGCATAAAAGGACATATGCCTATACAAAGCATAAATCCCATTTCTGAAGCCATTCCAAAAAAATCATTTTCTATCACTGATTGTATGATATTTCTAAGTATCTTAAATCTGTTCTTATTCATTATAAATTAATCTCTCTCAACAATTTTGCAACGGAATCCTTAACAGAAGCCTTTATTGTGCAACCTGCAGCAAAAGTATGTCCGCCTCCGCCAAATACAGAACAAATCTGTGCGACATCAACATGTTTTGAGCGCATTGAAACCTTTGTTGTTTTTGAATCCACTTCTTTTACAACAAACGACACTTCTGTAGAATCAATCGCTCTCAATGTTTCAGCAATTCCATCTGTATAATCATCTCCTGCGGAAAATTTTTCCAAATCTTTCTTGTAAACCGTAGTATAAGCGATTTTATTATCTTTCAAAAACTCCGCTTTATTTACACAATAATTCTGAAACAGCACTAAATTTTTAGTTTTTGTTTCATAACAGTATTTGTACAAAAGATTCGGATTGGCACCTGAATCAACCAAATCTGCAACCGCACGAAAAACATTAGAAGATGTATTTTCGAACCTAAAGTTTCCGGTATCTGTCATAATAGCAGTATACAAACAAACCGCAGAATCTTTGTCGATTTTCCAATCGTTCTTTTTGAAATAGTTATACAAAACCTCTCCGGTTGAACTTGAATCCGGTTCAATAAGCTGATAATCACCAAATTTTGGATTAGTTTTGTGATGGTCAATATTGACTGTAACTTTTGCTTTATCAAAAAAGATTTTAGAATCCCTTACTCTATCCAAAGCCGCAACATCAAGCGTTATAACCAAATCATATACCAGTGATTGATCAAAATATCTTTGCGCAAGATTAACATTTGGTAAAAATTTGTAATTATAAGGAATGTTTGAAACAACATTCATATCCGCTTTGATTTTGAAGCGATTATAAATCATTGAATACATCGTACACATAGACCCAAGAGTGTCTCCGTCAGGGTTTACATGGCTTAATAATAGTATCTTTTTCGACTTCTTTATGATATCATCTAAATTAAATTCCATGGCATCATAATATCATAAAGGGTTTTTAAAAGAAAATGGGGAAGGTTCTCTATACAGATTTTGAAGGAGTGGATTCCGTCATCAGCGCAATGATGGACAATCCGCAGATAAAAAAAGCCATTACCAGAACAAATCTTTATAATTTCTGGGACAATATTTTGCCGGAAAAGTTTAAAAAGAAATCAAAACCGTTTAGCATGCTCCCTGGCGGAGTTATGGTCATAGCCTGCGAAACCCCAGTCGTAGCTCAAGAATTATCCTTAAGAAAAATAATGCTTATGCAAAAATTTGAACCTTACGCTAAAAGTATGAAAATGCGGCTAAATGACATGAAATTCGACCCTAAAAAATGGTAGGGGGTAAGGGGTAAATATATTGGGTCGGTGGATGAAAACTACTAGCTTTGCGCATTTTAGTTGAAGAGTTGAAGAGTTGAACAGTTGAAAGGCTGAAAGGGGTAAATTGAATTCAGAACGACAACATTACCCTCTTCTAGCAGGAGCGAGGACTAATTACAACAACTGCAACGCTAGCGCAGGGGTTTGGTTAGCAGTCGACATTAACGTTGCAGATGCATTTTGCAAAATCTGCATGTTGATATATTCACTTGAAACATCTGCAATATCAGCATCACGAAGAGTTGAACGTGAAGAAACTAAATTCTCATACTGTGTCGAAATCTCATCTAATGCGCTTTCCAGCCTGTTTTGCACAGCGCCATATTCAGTCTGTTTCTTAGTTATTTGAGACATTATACCGTCAATCAAATCAAATACATCATCATTTTCCAAATGCGTTTTTTGCAGCCTGCTCAACCCGTCAAGAGCAAACCACGCCTCAAATTTGACATTACTGTTTTCAGACGAATCTATCCCGACTTGCAAATTCACTTTGGCACCAAAATTTACACCCGATACATTTTTTAAAACAGGCTCTACTCCTGTGCCTATCATTTTTAGCATAGTGTTGACATTTGTGTTGTAACTGGAATCAGTTATACTGAATGACGAGCTTCTTAAATTCCCGACAAAAATACCAGTCGCAGTTGAACCATTAACTGTACCGTACACGGCACAATTCGTCAACCGTGAGCCATTTGTATCACCCGTTATTCCACCAACGGAACTCGTTCCAGAAATATCGCCAGAAGAATAACTATTTGTTACACTACCTCCCTGACCTGATATACCACCAACGGAACTCGTTCCAGAAATATCGCCAGAAGAATAACTATTTGTTACACTACCTCCCTGTCCTGATATACCACCAACATAGGATTCGCCTGTGACATTACAAGTTGTATAACAATAAGTTGCATCGCAGTAATTTAAAAAACCGACAAGACCTCCAACGTCAGAAACCCCAGTTACAGAACCGCCCTCTACGTAGCAATTGTCTGGGGTTTTGTAATAAGCTGCACTTCTCAAGGCTCCTACATAAGTTTGCCCAGTCACATGCGGATTAATCAGCCCCAAATTTTTAACCGACATATCTACTTGAAATCCAAAAAGCCCCTGATTATTACTATTAGGTCTGTTTATATACAAACCTGATATAGTATGACCATTGCCATCAAGAGTACATCCTTTACCCTGGAATATCGGAACCCAACCGCCTTCGCCTTTTGCGTTAAGATTAGATTTGCAAAATTTGCTTATATCAATATCCGCAGCCAAAACGAACTCGCATGCCCCTGAAATTTTATTGGAATTCAGCATCTGCGCAAGTTTTACGAAGCCTTCTTCTGTTGATATAGAATAAGTACCGCCAGTGATTTTCGTAGTTGCATCAACATCCTCTAACCTATCCATAGTGCTAGTATCACGCTCTACGATTTTTTTCAAAAAGCCTTTTTCATTAGGTACTAATTTTGTACCATTAGCCGCCGTAGGCGCAGTAGAATTAAAATCGTTAAAAAGCTTGATACCGTTATATGAAGCTGTCTCACGCACACGGTAAAGTTCCGTTATAATAGCTTGCGCCTCAGTATTAAGCGCATTAAGGGATTTGATACCATAAGTTCCGTTATGAGCTTGTGTAGCCAATGCCCTCAAGCGTGACGTCATATCTGACATCAAAGAGAGAGAATCTGATGCAGTCGTAATCATCTCTAATCCCATACTGACATTCTCTTCCGCAATCTGATATGCGTTAATTTTGGTAGTCATGTTTGTGGCAATACTGTAATTTGCAGCGTTGTCGCTTGCATGGTTGATTTTTAAACCCGTAGTCATTCTCTCAATCGCTTGATTGAGTTTGTTGGTAGAGTTTGCAAGACTGCCTTGGGCTATAAGCGAGGCAATATTTGTTTTGATAGTCAGGCTCATGCTACAGTCCTCCTATCATTCCCCTCTCATCGGAGGACATTAAGCCTGCAATCTGAACAAAAACGGGCATATAGATTAAGCCCCCCCCCCCGCAAAACGCAGTGATATCAGGGGTTAAGCTCTCTCTATACATATTTAATTGCCTACTCTGCTCTAACATATCATTTTTTAATTATATCCGTATACACTCTTAATTCCACATGTTTACAATTTAGTAACACTTCTTTACAAGAATCGTTACAGTTTTTAATAAAAATTTACAAATTCGGGGGAACTACCACTCTCTAACTCCGTCGTGGATTTGTTCCACACTCGAACAGTTGCAGAGACGACTCTACAGGTGGAATTCCACAAGAATGGCGGAGAGATGGCAGCACAAAAGGTTCTTCATCCGCCAGTGGCGAGAACAATCCGCTTGTAACAAGCAACTGGGATGACTTTGCAAAAAACCTTCCGACAAAAGATTTCAGACCCGTTGTTGAATAACATGTACAAAAAAAAGACTTCTTAATAATTCTGAAGTCTTTTTTTTGCAGCTTTTCTATCAAAAAATTGCCTTGGTAGGTAATTATTTCGACAAACAGCATATTTTTGAAATGTTTATGCTAACATATACTTAATTGGTGAGGTATTTATGATTAGTTTGTTGTTAAAACTCTTAGGGGATCCTAATGAGAAAAAAGTTAAAAGTATTATGGGCATAATTGACCACATTAATGCTCTTGAACCTGAATTCGAAAAGCTTTCTGATGACGAATTGAGAGCTAAAACTGATGAATTCAAGGCGATTCTTGCAAAACGACCAACTTCTGATAATGAAAAAGCTGACAGAATTTTAGAGAAAGAAGCTCTCGACAAAATTTTGCCGGAAGCATTTGCCACAGTAAGGGAAGCCGGAAAAAGAGTTTTAAACATGCGTCACTTTGACGTTCAACTTATCGGCGCATACTTCCTTCATAACGGACACATCGCAGAGATGAGAACCGGTGAAGGTAAAACCCTCGTAGCAACTTTGGCAGCTTACCTGAATGCCCTCACTGGAAAAGGTGTTCATGTAGTCACTGTGAACGATTACCTCGCAAAACGTGACAGTGAATGGATGGGAAAAATTTATAAATTCTTAGGTTTAACCGTTGGGGTTATTTTATCAAACCAACACGACTCAGAAGAATTCAACAGAAAAAGAGCTGCTTATGCGTGCGATATCACCTACGGTACAAACAACGAATTCGGCTTTGATTACCTGAGAGATAATATGGCATCTTCCAAAGAAATGCTTGTTCAAAGACCTTACAACTACGCTATTATCGATGAAGTTGACAGTATTTTAATCGACGAAGCAAGAACTCCACTTATCATAAGCGGAAGAGTTGAAAAGAGCGCTGACACATATACTCTTATGGCAAAAGTAGCTCCTCAAATGGAGAAAAATAAAGATTACGAAGTCGATGAAAAAAATAAGAACGTAATTTTAACCGAAGAAGGTATTGACCATGCTCAAGAAATCATTGGGTGCAAAGATTTGTTCGATATAAACACTCAACATGCACACGATTTATTGAATGCTTTAAAGGCAAAAGAATTATTTATAAAAGATACAGATTACGTTGTAAAAGACGGCGAAATAATGATTGTTGACGAGTTCACCGGACGTCTCATGCCGGGACGTCGTTGGTCTGATGGATTACACCAAGCAATTGAAGCAAAAGAAGGGGTTAAAATCCAAGATGAGACTCAAACTTTGGCAAGTATTACTTTCCAAAACTTGTTCAGACTTTATCCGAAACTTTCCGGTATGACCGGTACTGCAATGACTGAAGAAGCAGAATTCGGGAAAATTTACAACCTTGAAGTTACTGCGATTCCTACAAACAGAACCGATATCAGAGTTGACTATCCGGACGTAATTTACAAAACTGAACGTGCAAAATACAATGCAGTAGTCGACGACATTATTGCCCAAAATAAAATCGGCAGACCGGTTCTTGTTGGTACTATCAGCATCGAGAAATCAGAATACATATCTTCTTTGCTCAAGAAAAGGGGAATTAAACATAACGTGCTAAATGCTAAGCAACACGAAAGAGAAGCTTACATCATTGCACAGGCAGGACGTGTCGGAGCGGTTACAATTGCTACAAATATGGCAGGTCGTGGTACAGATATTCTTCTTGGCGGTAACGCTGAGTACTTGGCAAAAGAAGAACTTGAGAAAAAAGGGATTACTCCGGACTGCGAAAATTACGAAGAGCTAAAAGATAAAGCCCTTGCAGAAGCAAGAACCGTTACCGAAGCTGAGCATGCAAAAGTTGTAGAATTAGGCGGTTTGCACGTTATCGGAACAGAAAGACATGAATCCAGACGTATTGATAACCAGCTGAGAGGTCGTGCAGCCAGACAAGGTGACCCTGGTTCAACAAGATTCTTCCTGTCACTGGAAGACAACCTTATGAGAATTTTTGGTGGCGATAAAATTACGAATCTTATGAACATGCTCAATGTTGACGAAGATATGGCTATTGAATCTTCTCTTATCACAAGACAAATTCAATCAGCTCAGAAAAAAGTTGAGACTTATCATTTCGATATTCGTAAAAACGTACTTCAATACGACGACGTTATGAATATTCAGAGAGAAAAATTCTATGCTCAAAGAAGAAAAGTTCTTGAAGGTAAGAATTTAACTGAAGACATTAAGTTTATGATTGATAAAGAAATAGACAGACTTCTGAAAAGCTTCATCGCTCCGGAAATGAATCCGGAAGAATACGTTCCTGAAGATTTGGAAACTCTTATTAAAGAACTGCATTCAACTGTTCCGCAATTGGCATATATTACTGTTGATGATATTAAGACTTACAGATTCAACCGAATTTATGAATCATTAAGAGATGCCGCTCAAAAGGCCTACAAAGAACACGAAGAAGAAATCATTGGATTCTATAACTCTATTATGGAACAATATGACCCTGAAGCTAAAAAACAAGAAGTCTTTACGGACAACAACATTATGAGAAGCCTTGAAAGAGACGTTCTTCTGAGAGTTGTTGATAATCAGTGGATTGACCATTTACACAACATTGATATGTTAAAAGAAGGTATTGGACTTCGTGCATATGGTCAAAAAGACCCGTTAATAGAATACAAAAAAGAAGCTTATGACTTGTTCAATAAGATGATGTTTGAGATACAAAGCAATACCGTGAGATATATATTCCGTGCTAAATTCGGCATACAGTTTGTATCTGATGACGGTGGTGTAGAAGTTTTTGACCAAGATTAGGTGTGTGTAAGTGTAGTAGGAGATTGGTATGTTAGAAAAAAGTGTTGAGTTTATTAAAAATAAAATAAAATCCAATCAAATGGAAAAATATATTTAAGAATTAGTAGCAGAATTTTCATAGATGAATTAAGATAATTTATTTATTTATTTTAGTAAATTATCAAATAAGTTACCGGTATGGTTAAAAAT
>CAKVMU010000033.1 GCA_934773085.1 uncultured Candidatus Melainabacteria bacterium | reverse complement strand
CTTCATAACAGATGCAGCATTTGTGGTAGACCTCACGGTTTCCACAGAGATTTCGGCTTGTGCAGAATTTGTTTAAGAAAAATGGCTCACCAAGGCTTGTTACCTGGTGTAACTAAAGCTAGCTGGTAAGCTAACGGTATTTTATTTAAAAAGCGGGCTTCACTTGATGAGCCCGCTTTGTATTGAGAAAAATTGCAATAAAAAAACGACCTCTTGGATTAGCAAGTAGGTCGTTTTTATGTTTATTTATTTTAAGTTGTGTACAGCTGTAACAACGATTTCAGCAGCTTCTTCCGGTTTTATATTGGAAGTTTCGTTCGTTTCACGAACTTTAAATTCCACTAAACCTTCAGATATTCCTTTTCCAACAGTGATTCTGTATGGGAATCCGATTAGGTCTGCATCTTTGAATTTAACCCCCGGACGTTCGTCACGATCATCAATAACAGCTTCTACACCGTGTTTAATAAGAGTTTTATAAATGTCTTCAGCAACCTTCATCTGAGTTTCGTCTTTTGTGCTTACAGGAATAACAATTGCGTGGTACGGAGCAATTGCAAGAGGCCACTTGATTCCGTAATCATCATAGTGAGCTTCTACAGCTGCAGCGGCGGTTCTTGAAATTCCGATTCCGTAACATCCCATAACGTAAGGTTTTGTTTTACCGTCGACATCTGTGTAAACTGCGTTCATTGGTTTTGAGTATTTTGTTCCGAGTTGGAAAATATTTCCGACTTCAATACCACGAGTAACTTTTAGCGGTTTGCCACATTGAGGACAAAAATCGCCGGCTTCAACAAGTCTTATGTCAGTTATAATTTCTGGAAGCTTAACATCTTTCTCCCAGTTGTAACCTACACCGTGCTTGTTTTCTTGGTTTATTCCGATTACGAAATTTTTCATTTCTTTTACAGTTTCATCAGCCACGATAGTTACTTTATAGCCATTGTATTCTTCAAGTCCGTTCGGTCCGATGAAACCTCTTGCTGCGACGAAGCCGTTAACACTCATCATTTCTTCGATTTCACCAGCTGTTGCAATTCTGATTTCCATTCCGCCGACGGCATTCATTAATTTTGTTTCTTCAACCTGTTTGTCTGCACGAATAAGCGCTATAACAGGTTTTTTATCTACGATGTATACTAAAGATTTAACAATATGAGTAGCAGGAATTTGTAAGAATTCGCAAAGTTCTTCGATTGAGTGCGTATTTGGTGTATCCACGATTTCTGCTTTTGACCATTTTCCTGTAACATCTGCTTCAGGTAGGTTGGAAACAGCGTGATTTGAGTTCGCTGAATAATCGCAATCATCACAGTAGAATACATCGTTTTCACCTGCGTCTGTATCAGTTATAACCATAAATTCGTGACTTATGCTTCCGCCAATCGCACCTGAGTCTGATTGAACCATTTTTGTATTTAATCCGCAGCGTTTGAAGATTCTGGTATAAGCTTGAGCCATGTTTTCATATTCTTTTTTTAGTCCTTCTTCGTTTAAATCAAAGCTGTAAGCATCTTTCATTATGAATTCACGGCCTCTAAGAAGTCCGAATCTTGGACGAACTTCGTCACGAAATTTTGATTGAATTTGGTAAAGATTCACCGGCAGTTGCTTGTATGACTTTAAACCGTCACGAGCAACTGCTGTGATAATTTCTTCGTGAGTTGGTCCAAGGCACATTTCTCTGTCGTGTCTGTCTCTGAGGCGCATTAATTCTCTGCCATATGCATTCCAACGTCCGGATTCTTCCCATAACTCTTTAGGTTGAACGAACGGCATCAAGAGTTCTTGCGCTCCGGCACTGTCCATTTCTTCTCTGACGATATTTTCAACTTTTTTTAGAACTCTCCACATAAGCGGTAAGTAGTTATATACGCCGGAAGTTAATTTTCTGATGTAACCGGCTCTTACAAGCATTTTGTGAGAGACAACTTCTGCATCTGCAGGGAACTCTCTTAATGTTTGTACAAATAATTTTGACATTCTCATAATTGCAATCCTCTTTTTTCTTTATAATATCACAAACTTGTTTATGATACTCTATTTATATGGAAAAAAGGTACAATGCGTTTAGCGATTATTTAAAGAAAAAATTTGGAGCAAAGGTTTATAAGATAACTCTTGATGCAGGATTTTCCTGCCCAAACCGTGATGGCACTATTTCAAATTGCGGTTGCATATTTTGTGATGATGGCGGAAGTTTTTCTCAGGCACACTCAAACCGTTTGTCGATAGAAGAGCAAGTACGGGTTGGGGCGGAAACGCTAAGAGACAGATTTGGTGCGCAAAAATTTATGTCTTATTTCCAAGCGTTTTCAAATACGTATAAACCGGTTGCTGAGCTCGAAACAATTTACGAATCTGCATTGACTCATCCGGATATCGTGGGACTATCAATAGGAACACGTCCAGATTGCGTTGACGAAGATAAATTGAGATTGATATCTTCTTTTTCAAAAGATTATTACACTTGGGTTGAGTATGGACTGCAATCCGTTCATGATAAAACATTGCTAAAAATTAACAGAGGACACGATTATAAGTGTTTTCTGGATGCGTATGAAAAAACAAAATCTCTGGGTATCAATGTTTGTTTGCACGTGATTCTAAATCTTTTTGAAACATATGATGAGATGATGGACACAGCAAAAACTATCGCAAAGCTTGAACCTGACGGGGTTAAAATTCATATGTTGTGTGCACTGGAAGGTACAAAATTAGCAAAGATGTATGAAGAAGGCGAAATAAATTTTATGTCGCAGGATGAATATGTTTCAACAGTGTGTGATTTTTTGGAATATTTACCTCCGAATACAACGATTCATCGCTTAGCCGGTAACGGTTTGAGAACTGAGCTTATTGCTCCAAGATGGATTGGTAAAAAATTGGACACGCTTAACCGTATCGATAGAGAGTTTTTAAAGCGAGAAAGTAGACAAGGCTCAAAGTTTAACATATAATGGCTCTATGGATAAAAAAGTTATTTCAACAAACAGAAAAGCCTTTCATGATTACTTGATATTTGACAAATTCGTATCAGGTATCGTTCTTACCGGAACTGAGATTAAGTCTATCAGAAAAGGCATGTTAAATTTGAAAGACAGTTTTGCCAAGATAGAAAACGGGGAAGTTTTTCTTTACAATATGCACATATCTCCTTATGAACAGGGCAATAGATACAACCATAAGCCTGATAGGGTCAGAAAATTGCTTCTGAATAAAAAGGAAATAATGAAGATAGATGCAAAAATCAAGAAAGAAAACTACACAATTGTTCCTTTGGAATTGTTTTTATCTCACGGTTTTGCTAAAATAGAGATAGGTCTTGCGAAAGGTAAAAAACTTTACGACAAGCGTGAGTCAATAGCGAAGAAAACTCAAGACAGAGATATTGCTCGCAGTATGAAAAGATAATGTTGTTACGTCGATGAAAGCGGGGTATGGAGAATGTTTAACAGAGAAACTATATTAAAAAGTTTAAATGCTGAAAATTATTACATTGACAGACATTCTTTGGACTTGTTTTTGGAAGACTGGAAGATTGATTCTATATATGAAGATGAAGACGGGCTTGAATTTTATGACGATTTGTCTTTAGAAAAAATTAAAAAGGGTATTTCATTGAAAGCTCAAGGCTATAGTGATGAGCAAATAATTGTAAAATTACAGAAAATGGAAGCTAAGATTGAGAAAAAAGAGGAACCTGTTCAACCAATTTTGGTTAAGGATTACATTTCTGTTCCGGAAGACAATACTGAGGTAGCGGAAACTCAAACTGAGGAAGAGAAAATTGTAACAGACTTGACTCCTCAAAAAAGTTTTACATTGGATGTTAGTTCGCAAACTTTGCAAATGTTGGCTGAAGCTGTAGCAAAGAAAATAAGCGATGATATTACAAATTCTGATATGGCTACAAAACTTATTGAGGCAGGCGGTTATAAGCGAGATAACGAAATTCTTGCGAAACAAGTTGGTGAACTTTTAGAGCATAATAAGGAATTGGCAGCTCGTATAGAACAGTTAGAAAGTCATTCTTCAAGAAGTTTTTGGAGCAGATTTTGGGGTCAGAAATAGATTATAACGCCATAGATAAGCGTTTGAGTGTGTTTTTCTCCAGATATAAAAAGTTTATCTGCTGTGGTGCAGGCTGTTCTGCGTGTTGCGAAAAAGGCGATTATCCACTTTCTGATATAGAACTCCAATCATTGATGAAAGGGTATTCTCTTTTGGACAATGAGACAAAATTGAGAGTGCAGAATAATATCAAACATATGGAACGAGGCGGTGCGTGTCCTTTTTTGATTGATAAGATGTGTTCAATTTATGCTCAAAGACCAATTGTATGCAGAATTCACGGTCTCGCATACAGAAATAGCAAAGGAGTCGTGAAGCTACCTTATTGCGTTAATTACGGGAAAAATTTTGCAGATTACTATAAGGATGGCAAATTTTACTTAGAGCCTATTGAAACAAATCTTGACGACTTAATCAATATTGGCGAAGTTCGTAGCCTTTATGACTGGCTTCACCCTTAGTCAATAAATATTGTTTGGTCTCTGTCAGGACCTACAGACACAATACCAATAGGTGCCCCAATCAAATCTTCTACTTTTGCGATATATTTTTTTGCGTTTTCCGGTAAATCTTCGTATTTTCTTATGTTACTTAAGGATGTTTTCCAACCTGGCATTGTTTCATAAATAGGTTCCAAATATTTGTGGATGAAAACATCAGTCGGATATGAAGTATAAACTTTATCGTTCCTGCAATCTTTGTAAGCAACACAAATCTTTATTTCGTCAAAATTGTCAAAAACATCAATTTTTGTAAGAGCAACTTTTGTGATTCCGCCCACGAGCACAGCATACTTCATTATTACAGAATCAAACCAGCCACAACGACGAGGTCTTCCGGTTGTTACTCCGAATTCGTGACCGACATCTTGGATAAGTTTTCCGGTTTCGTCTGTTAATTCACTGACAAAAGGACCTTCCCCAACTCTTGTAACGTAAGCTTTAGAAACCCCAACAACTTCTTGAATCATACAAGGACCGTATCCGCTGCCGGTAGCGGCTCCTCCGCCGATAGGGTTTGAGCTGGTTACGAACGGGTATGTGCCGTAATCGATATCCAACATTACACCTTGCGCACCTTCAAACAAAACGGTCTTATCTTTGTATCGATTTAGCAAATCTTGCCAATCAAAACAAACATAAGGTTTAAACAATTCTGCATATTTTTCACATAAAGAAATTATGCATTCTTTTGTATATGATTGAATTCCGTATACTTTTTCAAGCATTTTGTTCTTTAAAGGAAGAATCATATCGAGTTTTTCATTAAGAGCTTCAAAAGAGTATAAATCTTGAATTTTTAAAGCACATCTTGCCATTTTATCAGTGTATGTTGGTCCAATCCCTCGCTTTGTTGTTCCGATTTTCCCTTTGCCGGAATGAGATTCTGACCAACCATCGACTTCTATATGATAAGGCATTGTTATTGTTGCAAGAGGCGAAATTTTAAGGTTTTTAAAATTGACCCCTTGAGATTTAAGTTCTGTTACCTCTTTTTCAAAAGATTCCGGATGGATTACTGTGCCTGCTCCAATAAAACATATAGCTTTGTCGTACAGAATTCCTGATGGAATTAAATGAAATTTATATGTTTCACCGTTTGTGACAACTGTATGACCGGCATTGCAGCCACCTTGGTAACGAATTATTAAATCTGCATGAGAAGATAGTAAGTCGGTGATTTTTGCTTTTCCTTCATCTCCCCACTGTGCACCTATTACAACTGTATTTTTCATATTAATTATTTGCCTTCGCTGCTCTTTGTTTTGCTTGTACATCTAACATAGAATTGTGAGCCATCATATATACAGAACAAATTTTGTAGTTCTTAAGATACCATGCACAATTTTCCTGCATACAAACAATCTCAACCTGTGAGCCAACACTCATTAGTGGACATAAAGGTATTGTTTTTTCTTGAGGTGCCATTATCTATATCTCCTTTTTATTAGCCATTTTTAATAAATTACAATTTTCATCACGCTTGTGTTCTTCATCCTTATAGATTTTGCATCTGTTAATAACTTCATCAAAATCAATAAGGTGAGCATCAAAATCCGGACCGTCAACACAAGCAAATTTTGTTTCGCCGCCGACTGTTACACGGCACGCTCCGCACATTCCGGTTCCGTCAACCATTATCGGATTCATACTAGCTTCGGTATAAATGCCTTTATCTTTTGTAAGGTTTGCAACTGCTCTCATCATTGGCATAGGACCAACCGCTATTGCATAATCAACCTTTTCGTTGCTCATAATTCTTTCAAGAACTTGTGTTACAAACCCTTTTTCTCCGAGAGAACCATCGTCTGTTGTTATGAATAATTCGTCACAGGCATGTTTCATTTTTTCTTCCCAGAAAATGAGTTCCTTTGTACGAGCACCCATAATCATATAAACTTTGTTTCCGGCATCTTTAAAAGCTTTCGCAATTAAATAGCAAGGTGCGGCACCGTAGCCACCGGCAAGGCATACCACAGTTCCGTATTTTTTTATGTGAGTTGGTTGTCCCAATGGTCCGACAATATCAACAAGTTCATCACCGGCATTAAGTTCCGCAAGTTTCTTTGTTGAATAACCAACAGCCATAAATACAATTGTTAATGCTCCGGTTTTTTTATCAACGTCAGCAATGGTTAACGGAACTCTTTCTCCGTTTTCCTCTGCTCTAAAAATTATGAATTGTCCGGCTTTAGCATTTCTCACAACATAAGGAGCTTCAACAACCATTTCATATTGATTAGGACATAGCTCTTTCTTTGATATTATTTTGTAACCCATAGTTCAGCTCCTCTTTCACAGACAACATCATATCATAAATTATGGTGAAATGCACACATTAAATAGCTTCTTTTATTTTGGGTTTTGCAAATTCACAGCCACAATAATTTTGTCTGTATATTCCCAGTTCTTTTGATATATTGTTTGTTTTTAAGAATCCGTCCTGTTTTCTAAAATTAAAAGCCAAGTAACCATCTGATAAAGATTTGCCAAGTGTTGAAATTTTTTCAAAATTTTTGTGCGGACTAATTACTAGGGAAGTCGTGAAGTTTTCTATACCCAATTCTGCCGCTTTTTGTGCCGCTTTTTCAAGACGTAGTTTTATGCAAACATCGCAACGCTTACCTCTTTCCGGCTCATTTTCCAAGCCGGAAACTTGTTTTAGATACTCATCGTGGTTATATTCTTCAACAATCAATTCCGTATCAAAGTGTTCACAAATTTTTTTCTGTGCATCCAACCTTTTTTCAAACTCTTCTTTTGTATCAAGATTGGGGTTGCAAAAATACACAACAGGAGTATATCCGTTCTCAATAAGATAAGAAATCGGATATCCTGAGCAAATACCACAACAGGCATGCAGTAATATTTTATTTGAGTTTTGCGCCATGTTCAATTAATTTATCCTTTAGCTCGTAATATGGTCGAACACCGACGATTTTCTCACCGTTGATGAACATTGTAGGTGTGGCATCAATATCCAACTCAGAAGCTTGTGTCAATTCATTTGAGAGTTCTTTAGAGGTTTCTTCAGACTCAAAATCCCTAATAAACTGTTCTTGATTGAATTCCAATTTGTCAGAAAGCTTTAGCAAGTCTTCCAATTTTTTGGGTTGGTTTTCATAAAGCAAAGAACTCATTTCCCAATAATTACCCTGTTTTTTTGCGGCAATAGCACCTTTGGACATGAAGCAAGCGTCTGGGTGCATTGTTTGTCCGATATAAGGATTACACTCTCTGTCGAAAGGGTAATTATGGTGAACGATTTTTATGTTAGCAAATTCTTTTGCAGCTTGGTGTAACATAATATTTTGGATGTAACACAGCGGACATACATAATCTGAATACAGTTCTATAACAACATCTCCGTTTGGATTGCCCAATACATTACCTTTAATTCTGTACGGATTAAATTTTATTTTTCGGTATTTAAGAATTGCATTTCTTTGTTTGATGTGTGGAACAAAGTTGAGCGTGATTCCGCTGTAACAAAGGAATGAAGCTGATGCAATCACTAATATAATAAAAGTTTTTGTATACTTCTTTGCGCCATCTATAAAATCCCAAAAGGTCGTCTTAAAACTCTTAACAATGTTTTTGAATAATCCGTCAGCTGCGGTTACGGCTATTATTAAATCAATAATATATGTAACAAAACACAAAATGCATAATTTGTGAATCTTGAATATACTTAAGCAAGCCAATATCATTGAACAAATAAAAGCAATGGAACCAAGAGTTGCAATATAGGCTTTCGGTTCTTTAAATACTTCGAGAAACTTTAACAATTTAATGTTCTTGAGTTTGTTAACAAACGTAAGAAATAATACTGTTATATAGAAAAATATTCCCCAATAAGCAAGCGGGATTCCTAAAAATTGTGAAACAGTAGATTTTGCAGCTCCATCACAATCTACAAAGTCATTGATTGAGCAAAAGCTTGAGAGTGCATACTTATCATAGTTTGCAACGTAATATATCATTGCTAACTTAACAGACAGAGCAAGTCCGATAAGTGCGAGAACCTGTATCCATAATGTTTTTTTATCCATTTTCATAAGTGTTAACTCCCTAGTCTATAGTCCAATTATAATATATAACAATATTGTTTCAATAATAAAAATACCGACAAGGCTTCAATACAAGGATGTAGTCCGAAAGTATTAAATTCACAAAATGTTAAGATTTGTTACGAAAATCATACATTCTAATGATTTTATTTAAAAAATATACTGCTAATATATATCTATACTCCTTAAAAAACGACGATACACATATCCCTAATCAACAGCTATGCACGATATTCGTTCATAGCTTTTTCTTTTGCTTAATTGTAAATCTTTTGTAACAAAAGGTATATAAAAGTAAATTTTAAACCATGTAGTGTTTTATACTAAATGGGTAGAAGTGTTATGTACATACAGCCGAATTATAATAATATATCAATGAATGGTTCACCAAGTGCCTCCGGCAAAAATGGTGGCTGGAAGAATTTTAAAAATCGCATTAAACAATCAATAATTGATGCGATACCTCAATCTACCTTTAAAGATGGTGCAAAGAGAGTCGAAAATTGGAAGAAAGTAGACGAAATAATGTCCCGTCCGGCGGAAAACAGGTTGATAATGGGTGCGACAGCAATTATTACTCAACCGACGATTGACTATTATAACCACCGAGTGGATAAAGAAACAAGAACTGTATCCAGAAACAGGACGATTGCTAAGATTATTGCAGGTACATGCGTAGGAATTTTGGTGCGTGGTTCTTGTTATAACTTAGTTTCAAAGATGACAAATCTTGAAGGTAAGTCAAAGTTTAGCAAGTCTTTGATTCCTAAAAAATATATAAGTGAGGCGACTGCTAATCCTAAACTTTTGAAGAATTACAGAACAGCTTTGTCTACAGGAGCTGCAATCTTGGCAATGTGTGTTACAAACTTTGTATTAGATGCACCTTTAACAGTGTTTTTAACAAACAAATTAAATGCAAAATGCGGAAAGGAGGCAAAGAATGGCTAATCCTTTCCAATCAGTGTTAAATTGGGTATACAAAAACTTTAGAAAAGATGCTGCAAAAATGCTTATTTGGACCGGTGTCGCAGGATGGTCATTGTCTTCTCTTGCTCAAGTCGGAGCAGTATTGATAAACCCGAAAATATCGAATGATAAGAAAAGCTTTTTGGTTCCTCAAGAAATTGCGGATGCGGCTGTTAATATTGCATCATTCTTTTTGATAACTCAAGTGACTAAAAAAACAGTTGCAAAATTGTTTTCTACAGGGAAATTTGCTCCGCAAAAAGTTAGGAATTATTTGAATGCAAATAAAGAATTGTATTCAAAAAAAATTGGGAAACTGGATTTTGATTTAGATGAGGTTTTGAAGAAAAACAAAGATTTTCCTGCAAATGAGTATTATTCTTGCAAAAACTTCGGTACAACGTTGGCAACAGTCGGAGCCGGAATTCTTTCTTCAAACATAGTAACTCCGCTTATAAGAAATAATATGGCTTCTGGCATGCAAAAAATGTACAATAAGAGCGCTGATGCGAAGAAACCTGTAACTCAACAACCGACTTTCAAATCTATGGGTATGCGTATCTGATTGCTTAAAACCTAAAATTAAGCTAAAATAGAGGGAATTAAAAAGGGGAGTTTTTATGGAGTTTGAATACGGAATAATTGGTGGAGGTCCGGCTGGTTATACGGCGGGCATGATGTTAGCCCGAGCAGGGAAAAGTGTTGTTATATTTGAGATGGATAAATTGGGCGGTACTTGCCTCAATCGTGGATGTATACCGACTAAATCTATGTTGCATTCTTCAGAATTATACAGAGAAATTACTCAAAAATCCGGAGAAATAGGACTGGAAGTTGATATCAAATCCTTTGACTTCGCAAAAGTTTTGGAAAAAAGAGATAAAACTGTTGATAAAATTAGAAAATCATTAGAGTTGGCGGTTAAAAATTCCGGTGCAAAAGTTGTTTATGCAAAAGCTGATGTTTTGGATAAAAATACTATTGTAGCAGGAGAAGAAGAGTATAAAGTTGAAAAAATTGTTGTTGCAGCAGGCTCAAAACCTCGAGAAGTAAAGGGCTTAGCTTTTGACGGAAAGTTTATATTAAGCTCAGATGATGTTTTGAAGATTGAAAACCTTCCAAAATCTGTTCTAATAGTAGGCTCAGGTGCTATTGGCATTGAGTGGGCGAGAATATTTTCTAATTTTGGAGTGGAAGTAACCATTGTTGAAATGGCTGAACATTTGATACCGCTTGCGGATATAGATGTTTCAAAACGTGTTGAGAGAATATTCAAACAAAGAAAAATAAAGTTTTATTTAAATGATTGTGTAGAAGTGATTGATAATGATGTTGTAACACTTCGTTCCGGTGTAGCGTTAGAACCTGATTTTATCTTGTCTGCGGTTGGTCGGGTTCCGGTCAATCCTTTTGACGGAGTCGAAACTGTTATTGGTGATTCTTGTGGAGAAATTCAGCTTGCGCATTATGCGATTCACCAAGCAAAGCGATTAGCTTGCGGAGTTGAGTATAACAAAAACTTGATACCGGCTGTAATCTACGGTGAACCTGAGATTGCTTGGGTAGGTTTGAGGGAGCAGGATTGCGGTGAGGATTGCAACTCTGTAACTCTGCCAATCACAGCGCTTGGAAAATCTTGGTGTGATGATTCGACGGACGGTTTTATAAAGTTGATAGTCCAAAACGGAATCATTGTAGGTGCTCATATTGTTTCCAAAGAAGCATCTGCGCTTATTCATG
>CAKVMU010000032.1 GCA_934773085.1 uncultured Candidatus Melainabacteria bacterium | reverse complement strand
TTATGGAGGTTACAAAAATGGAAATAAATAGTATCTCAAACACAAGCTTCAATGGTGCTTTTAGACTTAAGGGCATGACTCCGGAAGTAAAAAAACAGGTTCCGGATATTATCAAAAAAGGTCGTCAAATATTCGAAAACTTTGAGAATACAGGTGATACCTTCATTGCTTGCAGAGATAAACTGGATTATAAGATTTTCAAATTTGCACACGCTAATAAAGTGGATTTTGACTACTACCCTCAAATAAATACACAGTCCGGACTGGATACTGATTTTCCGGAACTTGTAACAGAAAAACTAAAAGGTTTAAAACCTGCACCCTCAAAGAACCAAGCGGCTCAAATAATAAGAGCAAAGTCAAAGTTATATAAAACACAAAAGAATGCGGATCTTGATATAAAGAAAATACTTACAACTCTGTGTATGGAACCAGAAGGTAAAGAAATATCTATGGTTAAAGGTGCACAAGTTATCAAAGACGAAGAATTTGCCAGAAAAGTAATTATTTCACCGGTCGGAAAAGGTAAAGTACGTTACGTTTCAGTAGTTCCGGACTCTCCAAATGAAACAATCAAGCGATATGCATTTGATTTCAATGGGAACATCATATCAACATATCAAACTCCAGACGGAATAAAATATTTCAACAAAGCTTTTAAAGAAGCATTGATAACAAAAGCATAAATAAAAAAGAGCCCATTAAAGGCTCTTTTTTTATGGTGGGCGTTACAAGGCTCGAACTTGTGACCCCTTGAATGTCGTTCAAGTGCGCTACCAACTGCGCCAAACGCCCTAGTTTGATTGTCATGACGTTGGTTCAAGTGCTACCTCTCCGATAACGTGACATTTAGTCACCTTATCGTCGGCAGAGTCAACTGCGCCAAACGCCCTACTTGTAGATTCACGCCCAACAGGTATGTATTTACCCCCGCCAAACGCCCTACTTGTAGATTCACGCCCAGCAGGTATATATTTACCCCCGCCAAACGCCCCAACGTTTTTAATATAACACAAATATTCTTTTAATCAAATTTAACAGTTTCACCTTCTGTTAAGATTTGCTGAATTTCAGACAATATGCCAACAAACGTGTCCTCTTTCTCTTCAAAATACTTACACATTTTTGAAAATTTCCTTTGACTTTCACTAAAGGATTTTATCTGATTGTAAATATTTTCACCCTTAGCAGTTAATTCAGTTCTTCGAATTTTTCTGCCATTGCTTACGACATCAATCCTTTTAATATAATTCTTAGCTTCAAGAGAATTAAGGATTTGTGTAACATGAGAGCGTCCTTTAAACAACATCCGAGCCAAATCAATCTGAGAAATTTCCGGAGTTCTGACAATTGTATCCATGACTTCATACTCACCCTGCGTTATATCAAGATGCGAAAAATTTTCTTTGAAAAATAGCGAAAAATATCTGGCACAAACTCTCGCAGTGTACTCTAGTTTATATAAAGGTGTATCTACATAAAAAAATCGCTTTGATTCCATACCACTCTCCTAAAAAAGCAAGGCGAGATTATACATCCCGTCTTGCTTCAAGAATTTGATTATAATGAACGTCTGTAAATTTGCTCTACCGCTTCTTTAGTAGCTTTTGTCGGAGCAATCGCCAACAAACCATCTAGTGATGGTGTAGTGAATGCTAAATCTACTAATTTAGGAATATCTGCTTCACCAAAACCTTCATCTTTCAGTTTTGAAGGAACTCCAACTGATTTCAACCACTCATAAACACCTTTTTCTGCATCATCAGCTGTTTCAATCTTTCCAGCAATAGGCTCTAAGATGTATTTCAAAGTTTCAGCTTTTGCTGCGAAAATGTTTTTAACAACTGCCGGTAACAACATAGCCAAACCTAAACCATGAGAAAGTTCGTGTTTAACAGCACTTAGAGGGTGTTCTAGTGCGTGTGTATAGTGCAACAATCCGTTATCAAAACATACACCGCCCATCATTGCCGCATATGCCAGATAGTATCTTGCTTCCAAATCTTCCGGATTTTCAATTGCTTTTGGCAAGTATTGAGCAACCAAAGTTATAACCTCTCTTGCTAATGTAACCGCATATGGAGAAGTAACTGTTGACGTAGCCGCTTCAACAACGTGATTTACGGCATCAATAGAAACATATCTAGTTTGTTTCGGTGAAAGTTTAACCATCAATTCCGGATCATCAATTGCAAACATAGGATATATGCAGTCATACGCAATTGCTGGCTTGTAATCTTTTTCAGGTAAAGTTACTACCGCAAATCTGTTTGTCTCTGTTCCTGTACCGTGAGTTAAATTGATAGCAACAACAGGAGCTGCCGTTTCTGGTTCAAATTTGAATTCATAAATATCATTTGCATCCTTATCAGGATATTTCAACAATATAGCAACAGATTTACCAGCATCAGTAGGAGAACCTCCACCAATAGAGATGACCGCTTTTGCGCCAAAATCTCTTGCAATTTTTGCAGCTTCATTGACAGCAGTAGATGTCGGATTTGGGGTAACTCCATCATAATTTACGTACGCAATACCGTTATCAATTAATGCTTTTTCAACAACAGCCCAAGCGCCTGTTGCTTTATACGCATTTTTACCGCTCATTACGATAACTTTATCAAAACCTTTTGATTTAAGAATTTTAGCGATATCAAACATTTTTTTAATAGCGCCACAGCCAAAAAATACAGAAGTTCTTGTTCTAATTTCACGAACTTCATGTATATCAAGATCCTTTTCCCACATAAAAATTCTCCTTTCTTTAAAACACTACTATTTAATTATAGCTTATATGCATATATTGTAAAGTTTTATGAAGAATAATTAAGAAATGCCCTAAATCTATGTAATAATTGTAAAGTTTATAAAAAAAGCTTGCAAAAATATGAACAATGTGTATAATGAGAGTTACAAGATATGTGTATCTCAATAAAGACACACATAAGAGAGTAATAGTGTATAGGAGATTTATCATGAACAAAGAAGAATTGGTAAAAGAAATTTCAAAAAAGACTAAATTGTCTCAAAAAGTTTCATCTGATGTATTGTCAGCTACATTAGAAATCATCCAAAAAACAGTTGCTAAAGGCAAAAAAGTTACTTTGGTAGGTTTTGGTACTTGGGAAGCTCGTAAGAGAGCAGCTAGAACTGGCAGAAACCCTCAAACCGGTAAAGAATTGAAGATTGCTGCTAAAACAGTTCCTGCATTCTCAGCTGGTAAAAACTTCAAAGAACTTGTAAAATAGTAACTTTGTTCAAGTTTTGACTAAAGCGGCGGATTTTCTTTCAGAAAATCCGCCGCTTTCATATTATGAATATCTTTTCTTGGTAACTGTTAAAGTGTGTGATAATGGGATTCCGCCTTGCACTGCAGGTTTATTGACAACCTGACCTTTGACATACATTACGGTTGAACCACCTCCATCAAGATTCATTGCATTTACACAACCGAATTCTTTCATTAAAGATGCCAATTCCATAAGAGTGAGACCAATAGAAGAGCCTTCACGACCATCTGCGGTTAACATTATTAAGTGATTGTCCCTTGTATATCCAATTGCTGTTCTCGGGTTTCTGCCGCCAATAGCAGATAGCTTTTGAGCAGACATGTCTACATAAATATCACCATTTTTAATTAGGTACGGGCCCCCACTTATAATATGATTAACATTTTTCCAATCCGGATTCATTTTAATATTAAGCGTAAATCTCTTTGCTTTGACAATTGTATCAATTGTTTTTTCAGGACCAACGACGACAAAACCGTCTTTCGGGATTTGAGAATTTCCGTATGACGTTCTCAAAAGTTTACCGTTGCTTACAGTTATTTGCTTACCATACTTTGGACAAGGTGGAGAAAATTCTCCCCAATCCGGCGTATAAACGATTGTATGAGTTGACAACATTCTAGGCTGATTGATATTATCAATTTTTAACCCTCCTATATTAGTATCTATAGTTGCTTTTAATTGAACTCTTGCCATTCCGTAGCCTTCATCAAAGATTCCCATTGCCACTCTGTCATAAATCGGTCCTGTATACATCTTTTTATTTATCATTAATGTACCAAGCGGAACTCCGGTTTGAGGTTTAAAATATCCTCCGTTTATGGCAGCTATTGCGTTCTCTCTTTGAGCTATATTTGAAATTTTAGATCTGGCGGCGAGGGTATCTGATGCAATTGCCGGCTCTACAGATAAATTCCCGTTAACTCCGGTTGAGAGTTCTACAATGTTAATCCTTACCGGTCGGTTATTATAAAAACGAATCATTCTGACATATTTAACACCTTTTTCTACATCTGTTATCTTTGAACCTGCATATTTATGAGAAATATTTTGATTAAATGCAAGCTCTCTGGTTGCTTGTTCTTCTTTTATATAATTCAATGCCGGAGAAAGCCCTGTGTAATTACCGACATCAATATCTTTTGCGGATATCAACAGATTTTGACTAATCAGTAAACAAAGAGCAATACCTATACCTGCCGCACTCGTTGCGGTTTTTTCAATTTTGGGGCGAGATAAAAGTATCGTATCCATTGGTTTCTACCTGCATTATTAGTAACCGGATACCTTTTTTATTAGAGAGTGGTGTGGGGTTAGTAACACTCTGTGCTGCGCACAAAGATCTTGGTCGTGCAGGAATCATTCTTGCTTACCTGTTATACAAAATCTATAATTTTAAATGTGCATTACGTCCTACTAATATTATACCATACACTTAATATCTCCACAACCCTCTTACTATAATACTTTAGAGCTATTTTATTAATGTAAGTTTTACACTTATTTGTTTGTGTTAAAATTTTGTATATGAGTTTAATATCTTTATTAAGAAAAAAGAATACGAAAAAATTATTCACAACGCCAAGTCATAGCGGTAGTTTTTTTATTTTTCATAAATTCTACCAATGGTACAAGTATGATATTTCAGAAGTAGATGCATACAATCCGGAAGAAGTACTTATAAAAGCAGAAAGTGAAGCTGCCCAAATATATGGTACAAAATATACAAAATTTCTTACGAATGGCTCTACCAGCGGCGTAATCGCATCAGTTTTGACTAGTAGATGTAAAAAGATTTTGGTTTGGAAGAATTCACATCCATGTCACCAAAACGCATGCAAACTTGCCGGTGCACCTCCAATTGAATACAGCTTGGATATTGACACAAGTATAGGCACTAATCGTGCTATCACTCCAGAGAAAGTAGAAACATTATTGGAAGAAAATGCTGCAGACGGAATCATAATTACATCCCCTACATACGAAGGTTTTGCCGCAAACATAAAAGAGATTAAGAATATATGCGATAAACACAATGTTAAGTTAATAGTGGATGAAGCTCATGGCGCACTTTATCCTTTCTCAGAAGAATTACCGGAATCGGCAGTTAAATATGCTGACTATACAATACAGTCTTTGCACAAAACTGCAGGCGGTATAAACCCGACTGCATTATTACATTCAAATGACGCAGACCCGACAGAGTTTCTTGGCATGATTAATACAACATCACCGTCATACCCTATGTTGGCAACAATTGAGGCAAATATTAGGTTCCTGAATTCAAGCAGAGGGAAAAAACAGATAGAGAATTTAATTACTAATATCAAACGCTTAAACTTCAAACAAATCAATGATGACATTACTAAAATCCTCATAAAAAAAGAAGGTTTGACCGGTTACCAGCTTTCTGAAATTCTGTTTGATAAATTTAATATTGAAGATGAGCGAACAAATGATGTGACCACAATGTTATTATGCGGAATCGGCACTACAAAAGAAAAGTTAGAACACTTAAATAAAGCCTTAAAGAAGCTTAAGATATAGATTCTCTCAAATCTTCTTTTTTTGCTGCTGATACAGCCAACGTATCACAACGCTCATTGTAGTCATGTCCGGCATGACCTTTTACCCAAATAAATTCCACATCATGTTTTTCTTTAGCAGCCAAAAGACGTTTCCACAAGTCAACATTTTTAACAGGAGATTTTCCGGCAGTTTTCCAACCTTTCTTTATCCAACCATCAATCCATTTATTGTTAAAAGCATCTACTACATATTTGCTATCAGAATAGATTGTGACATCGCAAGCTTTTTTTAAAGCTTCTAAACCTGTTATAACAGCCATAAGTTCCATCTGGTTGTTAGTAACCATTTTGTAGCCTTCTGAAAGCTCTTTTTCGTGTTTCACTCCATTGTCATCTATATAAACTAAGATGGTGCCATAACCACCCGGACCCGGATTTCCGCTACATGCACCATCTGTATAAATATTTATTTTTGTTTTATTTGACATCGTTATCCCGAATTACGCTGCAATACCCTTGATTTCGGAAATTAAATATTTAGCAACCCATTCAAAGTCTTTATTGTCAGAAGCTGCTTTTTTAAGATATTCAACAGAAGGTTCACCAATTCTGATAAGAGTCATTGCTACAACTCCACGTTTAACGCCTCTTACTACCTGCAATTTGCTAACCAATTCCGGAACAACAGCTGTACCTTGATCTACAAGAATATTTTCCAATTTATTTTTAGTTGCATTATCTGCTGTTTCTAATTTACCAAGAATTTCGTCTACCAATTGCATTTTTTATCTCCTTCATATTTTATTTCATTCAGTATCCATATTATATGCTAAATTTTTCTAAAAACCGGATTTCCTTACATAATCTTTATATGAAAATTATAAAAATGTAAAAATATATTAAGCATACAGAGAAAAAGTGTAAAAAATACAAATTTTTTATTTTTATAGTAATATATAAACGTTAGTAAAATTTAACCATAAAGGAGGCACATGAATTGGCAGTAATTTCATCTTCAATAGATGCGTTGGAAGAACAGCACTTAGACAAAGTTAATCTTGGACAACACGTATTAGCAGAGTTCTTTGAATGTGATCCAAACATCCTTAATAATATCGACAAGGTTGAAAAATATATGGTCGATGCAGCTCTTGAATGCGGAGCAACAATCGTTCAAAAATGTTTCCATATGTTTAACCCGTACGGTGTAAGCGGTGTTGTTATTATTTCGGAAAGCCATCTGGCAATTCACACTTGGCCTGAATTAGGATATGCTGCAGTAGATTTATTCACATGCGGCACAAAATGTGACCCAAAAGTTGCATATGAATTTTTGAAAAAAATGTTTAACTCTCAGAAAGCTTCTTTTACAGAACTTAAGAGAGGTATTATTGACAGAGAAACATTGAAACTTGCAGAACAACCGTTTGAAGTTGCAGAACAGTTTGAAGATTAGTTTCGAAAATTTTATAAAAAAAAGGCACTCATTTGAGTGTCTTTTTTTACATTCATTAATAATTAGGCAATTATGAGGTTTTTGGGGTTTTATATATAATATGGTTATGAAAGTATCGAATGTCGTTCCTGTGATGTTCAGAAGCAGTCTAAAAACTGAAAAACAGAACGAAGCAGAAAATAATCAAAGTAAAACTATTAAAGAACTGCACTCAACAGTTCCTGATTTTGCTGTAAAAATTCCGCAATCGTATACAAAACTTGATACAAAAGAGCTTCCCGGAGGTTTGCAAATTCATTTATACAAACTTGCGAACGGTCACAGAGTCAGTATTATTCCAATGGAAGATTCTCCGACTACAGTAAAGAACTACGTTAATGTGGGCTCTATGAACGAAACCGACGATATAAAAGGTATCAGCCATTTTTTGGAACACATGGCCTTCAACGGAACAAATGGAACAGACGGATACATCAAACTCAACCAAGGAGATTCTTTTAAAAAAATTGATGAATTAGGCGGCTGGGCAAACGCAAGCACAAACTTTGCCATTACAGACTATGTTAATTCATCCCCTCTGCTTGAAGACAAAGATTTGGAACAACAACTAAAAGTTATTGCAGCTATGACAGAGGATTTAAAACTTTCTAATGAAATGATTGAGAAAGAAAAAAGTTCGGTTTGCTCTGAAATTAATATGATTCTGGATAATCCACAAACCATCGCAATTGATCAAACAGTAAGAAGCCTTTTTAATATAAGAAGTTCTGCGGATGAGCTTGTCGGCGGAAGCACAAAACATATCAAGAATTTAACACGACAACAAGTTCTGGATTATTACAACAAGTACTACGTGCCAACAAATATGAACCTTGTTATTACAGGAAATGTTGACCCCGCTAAAACAATTGAGTTAGTTGCTAAGAGCTTTAAATCCGGTAAAACTCACCCCATTAATCCGTACGAAGAAAAAATGACCCCGATAAAAACTTCTGTTAGAAAAGATTTCATTTCAGATAAAGCTGAGTCTGCAAATGTTGTGCTAGGTTTTGCAGGACCGAAAAGCAATGATGCAAAATCAAAAACAATTTTCTATATTATATCGAACTATTTGGATTCTTCTAAATCAAATTTGGCAAAAGAACTAAAGAAAATGAACATTTATGCAGGCATAGATACCGAGAAAATCAGTTCTAATCCTAACAATCCAATGTTGATATATTATGCGTTTGATTGCGCTGATAATAAGACAGAACAAGCTTTAAGAACTGTATTCAAAGAGCTTTCAACTCTTAAATGTCCGCAAAACTTAGATAAAATCAAAGAAGGGCTATTAAAATCTTATAATGATTCACTAAACTACTCAAATTTCGTTAATAATTCAGTAGGTAATACTATTTTAAGCAATAATCTGGAATATTTCACAGATTACAAAAAAATCCTCAATGACATTACGCCAGAAGACGTTCAAAGTTTTATTGATAAGTATCTCGACCTTAATAAAGTTGCAGTCACAGTTGTGCATCCAAAAACGACTCCGGAAGAGATTCAAAATAAATATAACAATGTAATTTCTTTCAAGGGAACACGAAAACCCATTAATGAAAGCCTTATAAGTTCACAAATTTTAAACAACAATTATGAAGTAGGTTTTGTCCAAACAAAAAACAATAATTTATATGTTGATATTGACTTGCATTTCAACAACAAAAACCGCAACAATGCAGCCGCACTATTAGTATTAGATAAAATTTACACAATGGGAACTCTTAAAACCAGCGAAGATGAATGGAATGAATTCCAAGAAGACAACTTTACAGAGCTTTACACCGATTTATCAAAAGGCTTATTGAACATTTCAATCGACACAGATTTGCAAAAATTCAGTTCTGCATTTGACAAAATTCTAGAATTAATTAACAATCCGGCTATTACTGAAGAAAATCTAAAAACAGCAAAAGAACAAATAAAAGAAAACATCCTTAGATGCCCTGATTCAGCACTGACACTGTATAACAATTATGATGCAAAGAATAACCCTCTTAACTCATCAAAACAAGAAATTTTAGGACAAATCGACGCAATCACATTAGATGATATAAAAGCATTACACCAAGAGATACTCAATAATTCTTGCGGAATAATAGCGATGAACATTCCTAATTCCGCACCTGAGATAAAAGATGAAGCAATAAAATGTTTTGAAAAACTACCAAAAGTTAAAACAAAGGTTGTATCAATTCCTGCAGTTTATAAACCAAACGAAAAACCGGTAGTAATAACCAAAGCAAGAGCCGTTTCTCAAGCTGATATCATGCAGACATATAAGTTTCCTATTGAAGATTCAGCAAAAGATTACGTAACAAGAAAAATTCTAAATAGCATTCTGTCATCATCTTCTATCGGATTATTTGATACATTGCGTGAGAAAGAGCATTTGGCTTATTCTGTGTACTCTGATCTTGACAAATATGGTGATAGCGGAGAGCTCTCTCTAAACATTCTTACCACAACCGATAACATTGATACCGGAGAAGTAAGCTATGATAACATCAAAAAATCAATTAACGGGTTTAACAGACAAATACAAGCACTTAGGAACTCTAAATTTACTGATAAAGATTTGGAAAATGCAAAAAAATCTCTAAAAGCTTCATTACTTAACAGAGAAAGCCTTTATAGTAAAGTGTGCCCATTAACTGATGGTTTATATTCAAAAGATGGAACTAACGCTTACAATAAAATCTATGAAACGATTGACAGTATAACCAGAGAAGATATCAATAACCTTGCAGAAAGAATCTTCAAAACAGCTCCGGTCTATACAATTGTTGCAAGTCAAGCAAGTTTAGATGCTAATAAAGAGTTTCTCGAAAGTCTTTAATGCTCTTCGCTAAGACTGAATAATCGGATTCTAAAAGTTTGCTTAAAGACATTTTTAACATCTCAACTGATTCATCAATATTTTCTCTGTTAATCATCACCATATCATTCGCCATTTGAATATTTGATAATGCTAAGCGAGTCGTATCTCTGAATCCTGAAGCGGCAAGGACTTGTGCAAGCTTATTATCTTTTAAATTCATACAAAGAGCCTGCGCTACAAGCAGCGGCAGATTTGAAATTAATGCAACGGCTTTATCATGTTCTTCCGGAGTTGTTATTACAGCAGATGCCCCCAAATCTTCAATAATACCTTCCAATACATCTTGTTCGTCATTCACTTGACCGTCAATGGGTGTTATCACCCACTTTGCACCCTTAAACAACTCCGCAAAAGAACTATTCCAACCACTATGTTCTGTTCCTGCCATCGGATGTGATGGAATAAATTTGTAATTGTATTTCTTTTTTGTCAGAAAAGTTTTCAAACTGCAAACATCAGAAACGATAGTTGTCTTAGGTAAGATGTCATTCAATTTATCCAAAGTATCTACAGTTGCGTTCATTGGTGTACAAACGAACACGACATCACAAGATTTCAAAGTTTTGTAATCCGAAGAAACATTAGGTTCCGAAACGGAAGAAGAGACACCGATAACATCGTACTTTTCCAGTCCGCTCAAGCATTTAAATATTGAACCGCCAATTAATCCAAGACCAATTACGCCTATTTTCATACCAAATCCTTATGATTAAACTTCTTAACACCATCTACATAGTCTTTCACGATATCCCCATGACCTTCAAGGGTATACTTGTAGATTGTTAACCCTTCTAAACCAACCGGACCTCTGGCATGGGTTTTGTTTGTAGAAATACCAACTTCTGCACCAAATCCGTATCGGAATCCGTCTGCAAACCTTGTTGATGCATTATGATAAACACCTGCCGAATCTACTGCAGCTAAAAAGATTTCAGCATTTTCACGATTTTCAGAGATTATAGCATCTGTATGACCTGAAGAGTACGTATTTATGTGTTCAATTGCCTCATCCACATTAGAAACTTCTTTTACAGAAAGAATTTTATCCGAATATTCTTTGTGCCAACTTTCCGGATTAAACACGAGTTTAATCCCGTTTTCCTCCAAGCTCTTTAGCAAAGCATCTTTTTGTAAAAAGTCCTTGTGAATAAGAAGTGTTTCAACAGAATTGCAAGCACTTGGGTATTGAGTTTTTGCATCAACAATTATATTTTTAGCTTTCTCAAAATCAGCACTTTCATCTACAAATATGTGACAAATTCCGTCTGCATGCCCTAAAACCGGAATTTTTGTATTCTCTTTGATAAATTTAACAAGACTGTTACCACCTCTTGGAATAATCAAATCAATATAACCTTCACAAGTTAACATTTTGGCAACATCATCTCTGGTATAAACTTGAGTCAATACATTTTTCGGAAAACCTTCCGTCGAATTCAATGCACTCTGTATAACGTCCATTATAACCG
>CAKVMU010000031.1 GCA_934773085.1 uncultured Candidatus Melainabacteria bacterium | reverse complement strand
TTTGTAAACTTTTTATTTGCTCTTAGAAGTGCTTGTTCTGCGTCTATTTTATACCATCTTGCAAGGTTAACGGTTGCAAAAAAGATATCTCCCATTTCATCTTCCATGTGGTTTCTGTCGCCGGATTGCACAGCTTCTTCAAATTCTTTGTATTCTGATTGTATGCATTTTTTTAAAGATTCAATGGAATCCCATTCGAAGCCGACTTTAACAACTTTTTTGCTGATTTTTTGAGCAGACATTAGTGCAGATTGTGATTTGGAAACTCCATCAAGTACAGATTTTCTGTATGTTTTTTCTTCTCGTTTTAGTTTATCCCAATTGGTTAAAATCTCATCAGTTGAATTAATTTTTTGATTCCCAAATACGTGTGGGTGTCTGTGGATAAGTTTTTCGGAGAGTTCTTTGGCAACATCTTCAATATCAAAATCTCCGTCATCTTTAGCTATTTGTGCGTGCAAAACTACTTGAAGCAAAACATCTCCAAGCTCTTCTCTGAGATTTGGAATGTTGTTGTCATCAATAGCATCAACAGCCTCATAAGCTTCTTCCAACATGTTTGGACGAAGAGTTTTGTGGGTTTGCTCTCTATCCCACGGGCAGCCGTTTTCGCTTCTCAACGTTGCAACTATATCAACTAATCTTTCTAATTCCGGATATTTCATATCCAGATTATACACCTAAAATGTTCAATGTTAAACATTGGTGTTGTTTTTTGAAGAGATAATTTTGTGTAAAACAACAGCTAAGATTCCGGTTGCGGCAGCGCCAATTGCAGCATATTTACCGATAACTTTTGCTTTTACACCTTTTTTTGCATCCACAATTGCATTAAAGATTTTTTCATCGCTGCCGTCAGGTTTTGCGAATTTTTTACTTTCTGCATCCCAGAATGTTTTAATCTTATTTTTCACATTTTGCAGTGAAGCATTAGTGTCGGCTATGATTTTATTTTTAATTGTTTTCTTGCTTGCAGCTAAATTACTTTCATCAACATTTTTTAAGAAATCTGCTTCAAGACTGATTTTTGCATCCGGTTTGGAAGAGAAAAGTGCTCGCAATTCGTCTGAGGTTTTTACTCCGTCTATATCTTTGTAGATTTCCATTTTTTGTTCATGTGATTTTTTGATAGCATCCTCTGCTTTATCAATATATTTTTGAAAAACTTTTTTTGAAAAAGAGTCAGTAGCTTCACCGCTTTTGTCTATAAACGGATTCTTTTTGACTCCGGCTACAGCGCCTGCTGCACCTCCGACAACCAAGCCAGCTGCCCCGTATGGCAACGATGACGGTTTTGTATTAGTCTGAGCTGTTTGAGGACCGTATGTTAACGGTGTTGAATATGAATATGTCATAACTTCACTCCTTGTACTACACAAATATATTAAGTCAAAGAAAGAGAAAGAATTGCTAAATAATAAAAATTTCTCGAAGATATGTTACAAAGCTTAATATAACGATTTGTTTCAGATTGTCTTTTTATTTTACTTTATTGTATAATCACCAGTATACTTATTTAAAAGGAATTATTGAATGAAAGTTAGCGTAAAGGTACCTGCCAGTTCTGCCAATATTGGTCCTGGGTTTGATTGTTTGGGATTGGCGCTCCCGATATATAATACTATAACTATTGAGGAGACAGTTCTTCCGGGAACGGGAATTGAAATTAATATGATGTCTGAGGAAGAAACCATTGATGAAATGGTTTTTGACAGCATACCGAGAGATGAGAACAATATTGTGTATAAAGCTGTAGAGATGCTTTATAACTCAATCGGACAGGAACCTTCCGAGCTGAGAATAAATATTCAAGCGCAAATCCCGATAACAAGAGGATTAGGCAGTTCATCATCTATTGTTGTGGGTGGTCTGTTGGCTGCGAACAAACTTTTAGGTTCTCCGGCTGATGAAACGGCTTTGTTAGCAATTGCGACAGAGGTTGAAGGGCATCCGGACAACGTTGCCCCTGCTATTTTAGGTGGTTTTGTTCTTGCAGCACAAGAAGATGACGGTACGATTACGTATTGCAAGCTTAAGTGGCCTGAAGAATGGGATTTGACGGTTTGTATACCGGATTTTGAACTCTCTACGGAAATCGCACGTTCTGTGTTACCGAAAGAAGTCCCGATGTCGGATGCTATTTTTAATGCAAAACACTTGGCTATGCTTATTGAAGCGGTTAATACCAAGGATGCAAAATTAATGAAAGCTGCTCTTAAGGACAGATTACATCAACCGTACAGAGAAAAACTTGTTCCGGGCATGAAAGACATTATGGAAGCTTTCAAACACGAAGACGGTGTTCTGGGCTGTGTTTTGTCAGGTGCCGGTCCTTCTTTGTTGGTTATTTCACACAAGTACGATGTAGATAAAATTAAGTCTGTTGTAAAAGATATATGGGAAAAACAGAATATTAAAGTTGATGTAAGAACTCTGAAAGTTGAAGAACAGGGTGCTGTTGTATTTTAGATTCTGATTTTAACAGTTTTTTCTAATCAAATTGTCGTATATCTCTAAAGTTCATGGCATTTTTGTCGTTAACTCTTTTGAGAGGTGTTTTTATGGCAAGAATAATTGAATCAACAGATGGCTCAAGACGTATGGTAAAACTTTCGGCTGACGATATAATATCAATCGTCGAAGACTACCAACGCATAGTTCCGAGGTTTTCGTGCTCAGAAGACGTCAGAAGTTACTTAACAGATACGGTTATTTATGTGCCGGAAGATGTTTAGTAATCGGAAGATGCTAAGTCTGCAAGAGCATTTTTTGCTTCTTCAAAACTCGGATCTTGTTCGAGAACTTCGATGTACAATTCTTTTGCTCGGTCTCTGTTATTGTTTTCATACAGAAGAGCAAGGTTGTACTTCGCTTTCAACAAGTTCGGGTCGTATTGTAAAGCTTTTTTGAAAGAATCTTCTGCGTTCTTGGTATCGTGTTGTGCCGCATACATAAGCCCGCTTCTGTACAATCCCATAGGGTCTTTGTCATCAATCTTGAGCAGGTCTGACAAAGCTTTCTTTTCTTCAAAGAAGTTGCCTAGATAGTGATGAGCTTCGGATAATTTGAGTAAATATTTTGTGTGTTTTTCTTTTTGTTTATCAAATTCAAGCGCACGGTTCAACAACTCTACAGCGGTTGTGTAATTTCTTTGTTCAAGGTTGTTTATCGCTCTTTGATAATAAATTTCAGGGTTAAGAGTGTTGTACTCGTTTGCGCTGTTTAAATAGCCGTATGATTCATCATATTTACCCTGCTCTGCCATGTCGGCTGCCCATATGATGTATAGGTCACATATTAAAAGGCGTACGTCCTTAGCTTCTTTAGGAGTAGCTTTGTCCAAGAGCGCCATGTATTTATCAAGAGCTTTTTGGTATTCTTTTCTGTTGATATATGCATCAGCAAGTTCAACTGTGATATCGTAGCCGTTTTGAGTCATCATAACCAATTCTTCAAGAATTGCGATTCCGGCATCATAGTTATTAAGCTTGAGATTGAACCTTGCGATATCGTTTCTGACTTTAAATTTGTCTGAGCCTTGTACGTCCAACAATTTGTTAGAGTATTCGATTGCTTTTTCGTATTCTTCGGTATCAACGTACAGACTGATTAGTTTTTCGTAGACCCAGAGCAGAACTTTTGCTTCTGTTACGAAAGAAAGCATAAACAACAGAGTTTCGATTGCTTTTGGTTGGTTTTTGATTTTTATGTACAATTCAGCAAGTTTTTGGTTTGTTTGCGTGTCAGTAGGATAGATGCCCAATCTTGTCTTGTAGGCTTCAAATGCGGCAGGGTAGTCGTGAGCTTCTTCGTTTAATTCTGCGAGGATAAGCTGAACTTCCGCTACTTCGTCATTTTCTTCCACTAATCCGGCAAGCACGTTATAAACTGCGATTGCTGAATACAATTGGTCTGTTTTTCTGTACAATTCGGCAAGAGTTCTGACAACTTCTTTGTCATTGTTTTTGCTGTCAAAAATACTTTCGTATTCTTTAATCGCTTTGCCTAAATATTGTTTTTTTATGTAGCAATCTCCGAGGAGTTGTCTGATATCAGTGTTGTTTGGATTCTTTTTTAGAATCTCTAAACATTGTTTAATTGAGTTGTTGTATTTTTTATCTTTGTAATAGGCTTTTGCCAAATACTCTCTTACTTCGATATGTGAAGGTACTCTGTCGAGATATTTTGTGGCAAGAAGTTGAACCAAAGCATATTCGCCCTTGTCAAAAAGTACCTCTACTTGGTCGAGAATGTTTTTCGTTGAGAGTTGTAATTCATTTCCTTTGCCGTTTTTGCCACCTTGATACATTGTGATGGCATACAATACGCATATAGTTACAATGGCCAGTATAACTAACCCAATTATTAACGTTGTACTTGTCATAGAATCCTTTCTAATATGTATATCAATATTATACATTATTTATGAAAAAAGTAAAAGCTGTTGTCTAAGTTTTGCGCAGAGAATCTTTGACAGTTAGTCTGTATTCAGTATTTACTTTTAAGAAAATAACGTTAAACTTGTAGTATGAAAAAGTACTTTTTTGGAATAATAATCGCACTTTGTATTCTTGCTCCGATGTCTTTCGCTGAGGATTGGGATGATTTCAGTAACCTTGACAGAGCGTGGGACGGGCAAAAGACTATTACGAATAAAGAGTTTGAAGAAGTTATGGATGCGCTGCAGGCTAATCAAAAGAAAAAAGAGGCAAAACAGCGCAAAAAAGCTATTAAAAAAATTGGCGGTGGCGGTACAAGTTTGCATTCGGACTTAAATCCGGATAAAAGTTTTAGCGAAATTCAAAAAGTTTCTCCGGAGCAGGAAGGAATTTTGGTGAATGTTCCGGTGCATTTGATGATTGATGGAAATGTTCTGGAAAAAGGGTATTATAAATTGATTGCTCAACGTGATGAAAAGGATAAAAAAATATATATATTGTTTTATCAATCACAATTTTTGAAAGGAAAAGTTCAAGCGGAAGAAACTGAGGATGATTTTGGAGAAGAAAACCTTGATTTTGCAAGGTTGATTCCTTATAACGATTCGTTTGTGAAGATGGTTTTCGGGTGCATTGATTTTAACGCATTCGCATACATTCCATACAGCGAGTAAAATAGGCTTAAAACCTTGCGCAGTTTGAATGTTATTAATAAAAAAAGATATTTGCTATATTACAAAAATATGGTATTATAAAATTAGGTTTATGTGCAGTACTGTATAAATATTGTTTAAGATATGAATGCGTAAATGAACCAAATAGGCTAAACATACGATTTAAATAAGGTAGCAGTATTGTATTGTTTAAGTAAGACGAGGATACAAATAAGAGAAAAGTAGTTAGAAGTATAAGATGAGAATGCGCAATTATTTGAAGAAATGCCGTATGGAATCTGTTCCGGAAGTTGCTGAAAAGTTGGTATCAGTTCTGGAGAGATTTCGTGTTGCGGTGAGTAAGAAACGCCTTCTACCAGCAGCTATTATTCTGATTTTGTGCGCAGTCACGTTTACGTGTATTAATTCTGCGAAAAAGAATATTACTGTGAGTGATGAAGGGATGATACAACTATCTGCTTCCCCTGTGGCGGCGACATCTGCTAAGAAAGGGGTTATAGCAATACCTGCGGGAACCATTAAGGCTAACCCGTTTTTGCCGTACCGTGACATAGGCGGCTCAAGTAAAGTTTCTGATGTTCCGGCATACAATCTTGTTGAACCGCCGGAAATGGTTAATGCTGATTCAGATGCAGCAAGAGTTATGGATACGATAGTTTCAGGGATTTTGTATGACAAATACAGCCCTTCAGCTATTCTCAATATAGAAGGAAATGACTACCTTGTTAAAAAAGGTGATGTCGTGAATAATTACAGAGTTCTGAATATCGCACAGGATTCCGTGACTGTTAAATTGGGTGCTAATACTTATAAAGCAGGTATTGGTGAAATTTTGACAGAAGGGACATTGAATCATAATGATGTTTCAAACTTGAGTAAAAAATTCGGAGGTGAAAGATAATGAGTTACAGTAATATAAAGAGAGTGCTTGCTTCAGCTTTGTTGTTAGCTTTTTGTGCTCCTTCAACTCTGGCATTGACTGCATATGATTCAAACCCTTATGTGGCTGCAACTGCGATTACAGGGAATGTCAAACTGACTAATAAAAATGACCAAATTACACTTAGTTTGAGAGACTCTGATGTGAGACAGGTCTTGAGAATGTTTGCTGACAAAGCCGGCATGAATATTGTGTTTCACAATTCTGTAGAAGGCAAAGTAACGCTTGACTTGGTGAAAACACCGATTAACGATGCGTTCAATCTTGTTTTGCAAGTTAGCGGATTAAATTATTATAAGCAAGGTAATACGATGATTGTTATGTCCAAAGACAGCCCTGACAATGCAGCGTATTCTAAACAAGAAATGATGGTTTTCCCTATTCAGTATGTAAGTGCAGGAAAAATTGCTGATTTTCTTAATAAAAACGTTTTTGGTATGCACAGAACCGGTTTGTCCGGTGTTGATGCCGCAACTGTAAACTCTGCAACAAACGAATTGATAGTTTTCGGTATGCCGTCAGATGTTCCGATAGTGGAAAAAGTTATCGCTCAGTTTGACAGAGAACCATACACAAAAACTTTCGCAGTAAATCATACAACTCCGGCTGAGATGGCGAATATGATTTGTAATATGCTATTGCCGTCAAGAGGTTCCGGAGCAACATCATCGGGCTCATCAAGTGCGCCGGCTATGCCTAAGGAACCTGGGGTTTCTACCGGTGGTGCAGCCGGAATTGTAACCGGTGGGGCCGCTTCAACTACAGATATGAAATTGGGTGAAGGTGTCGTAGCATGTTCTGTTTCTGCGGCAGCTTCCGGTTCTTCAATCGCACCGTTTGATGTTCAAAACCTTTCAATTGCATATTTCCCTCAAAGAGGTACTATTACTTTGATGGGTGGTTCAGAAGCTCAAGCTAAGATGATTGAAAACTTTATTAAGGCTAATGATGTTAAGCAACCGCAAGCATTTTTGGAAGTTTCAATTGTTGAATTGAATGAATCAGGTAGTAAAGAATTTCAAAATAACTGGCAGGTACAAAGCAGAGCATGGGGTGCTAATTTCAACGGCACATCAACTTCTGCAGGACGTTCCGGCGGACAAACAGGTAATTACATTGAAAATACAAGATATATGTGGGAAAACGGTACAGGTCAACCTTACCAAGACAGTAACGGAAAATGGGTAGTTCCGAATCAGATTAAACAAACTTTCTATCAGGTAATGCCTGCTACAACATATATCACATGGCAAATGAATTATTTGATTGAAAACCGTAAGGCAAGAGTTTTGGCAAATCCGAAAATCTTGATTACAAACGGTCAAGAATCAATTATTGATTTGACTCAAGACTATGTAGAAAAAGTTACTTCTGAATATTTGACTTCATCTGTAACAGGTACGGGCACAACCGGTACAGCTCAAAGAAACTATACAATCGGTTCTGATTTGGGTATAAAAGTTACATTAACACCGTTTATTTCACCGGAAGGTTATGTAACATTGAATATCAAGCCGGAGTATTCTACAGTAGCAGATCAAGTAAGAACTGCAAGTGAAGTTGATGGCGAGAAAGATTTGGCTGCAACATTGTTAAGCAGAAGAAACTTGGATTTGAAAAATGTTAGAATCAAGGATGGTGAAACTCTTATCATTGGTGGTTTGATTCAAGAAAGCGAACAAAAAACAGTTAATAAAATTCCGTTCTTAGGTGATTTGCCTGTTATTGGTTCAGTATTCAGATCAACTTCTACTTCAAAAGCTAAGTCAGAGTTGGTTATTATGATAACACCAAAAATCTTAAATGATGGAGAGGGTTCTGTAGCGGATACACTTTAAAAAGTAAATTATGTCTAATCAACTGGAAAAACTAAAAAATAGTATAAATAAAGAACATACTAAAAACTTTGAATTAAACCTGATGAAATCATCAGGTTTTATTCCAGTTGATAAGCGTCAAACAGATTTTTATGTTATTTTAAATAAAGCAAATGCTTCTAATAAATCGCAAATAGAGGGCTTGGTAAAAGAAAAATATCCTAATTTGACTCCAAAATTCATTCCGTTGGATTCGAATGATTTTAATGAATTATTTACTGCAGTGTTTAATCAGAATTCTGAGCAGAAAGAAGAACAGAAACCTGCAGAGCCGAGTGCAGAAGAAATTTTGGTAAGCATTGGTTGGTTGACTCAAGCTCAATTAAATGAGTGTGTTGCTTTGTCACGTGAAAAAAAAATCCCGTTGGATACTGTATTTAGGGACAAAGGTTACCTTTCTTATGAAAGGATTGTTTCATATCTTAAGAAAAAATACGGCTGTGATGTGATTTCAAAATCCAATATTGTGGTGGATAATAGTCTTCTTAAAATGCTTCCGGACGATTTTATTGAAAAGAAGCAAACGATTATTATGTCGATGGAGGAGAACAAGTTAGCCGTTGCGATGGTTAACCCGACAGACAAGTATACAATTCGTGAGGTTTCGCTCTCAACCGGACGTTCGCTTAATGTGTATTGTATTCCGTCATTTGAGTACGATGCGTATCTCAAAGAGTACATTATGCAAAAAAAGAGTGAACAGGCAGCAAAAGAAACCGAAAGAATTATTCAGAGTATTGAAGAAGAGGCTGCTCAGTTCAATAATGAAGAATCGCTCTGGGCTCAGGTTGAAAAAGAGTTACAGGATTCAAGCGGGAATGTTGCGAAATTCGTATACAAGATTATTACGGATGCGATTGACGCAAAAGCCAGTGATATTCACATAGAGCCACGATTGGGATACTATGTTGTACGTTTGCGTTCTGACGGTATTTTGAAGAAGGTTCTTGAAATTCCTGGCAGTATCGAGCAGGCAGTTATAACACGTTTTAAAGTTCTTGCGAGAATGAACATTGCAGAACACAGACGTCCGCAGGACGGTACCTTTTCAATCAAGTACAATGACAGAATGTACGATTTTCGTATAAATACACTTCCTGTTTCCGGTAAAGAAAAAGTTGTTATCCGTATTTTGGCTCCGGCAGTAAGCTTGAAGGCATCCGGCGATAAGATGATTATTGCTGGTGCATCGGATGAAGATTTGGCGAAGATACACGATATGGTTCAATGCCCGAATGGAATTATTTTAACGTCTGGTCCTACCGGTTCCGGTAAAACAACAACGCTTTATACTATCTTGAAAGCTTTGAATAAAGAAGATGTTAACATTACGACGATTGAAGACCCAATCGAAATCAAGTTGGAAGGCATAAACCAATCACAGGTCAACCCAAAAGCTGATATTACTTTTGCATCTTGTATGAGAGCGATTTTAAGACAGGATCCGGATATTATTCTTGTTGGTGAAATTCGTGACTTTGAGACGTTAGAAGTAGCAATTTCTGCAGCACTGACCGGTCACCTTGTTTTAAGTACTGTTCACACAAATTCCGCTGCAGCGACTGTTACACGTTTGATTGAAATGGGTGCTAAAGATTATTTGGTATCATCAACGTTGACCGGTGTAATTGCGCAAAGACTTGTAAGAAGATTGTGTGACAAGTGTAAGGAAGCTTACTTCCCGACATTGGAAGAGGCTAAACATATATCTACAAATCCTGAAGTTCAGGAACAATTGACGAAGACGAAATTATATCGCAAAAAGGGCTGCAAAGAGTGCGGTTATTTGGGATATACAGGACGTCTCGGTGTATATGAGGTCATGCCTATAACAAGAGAGATAAAAAAACTTATCGCTCAAGGTGCGCATGATATTGAGATAGAGGAAGCCGCTGTTGCAGCCGGAATGAAGACTTTGAAGGTTTCTTGTTTGAATCATATTATTGAAGGTAATACTACAATAAGTGAATTCATCAGAGTTTTAGGGTATGCAAGTGAGTAAGAAGAGGTTTATAGATGCCAATATATAGTTATGTAGCACTTAAACAAGGAAAAGAAGTCGTAAAAGGTGAGGTTACAGCATCAAATTTAAAGGATGCTCGTGATGTTATCCGTAAAATGGGGCTTGTTCCTACAAAAATCAATGAGTTTAATGAGGCAAAACAAAAAAAGGGCGGAAGCATATCTGCGCTTTCTTTGAGTGAAAAAATTGACTTTATATCAACGCTTCAAATCTTGTTGCAATCAGGGATTCCGGCGGTTGAATCTTTGATGTTTATGGAACAGGAAGCTGCAAAGGCAAAAATTCGTAATATGTCAAAAATGCTTAAAACTCAGATTATGGCAGGTTCGACTTTTGCTGATACACTTGCTAGATATCCGCAAGTTTTTGGTTACATTTTTATCGGTTTGATTAAAGCCGGTGAAGAATCCGGTGAATTGGAAAAAACTTTGGGACGTATTAAGGACTTGTTGAGCAAACAGGCTGCAATCAAGAGTAAAGTTATCGGAACTTTAATGTATCCGGCTTTTGTCGTCGTGTTGGCATGTTTGATTACGCTTGTAATGTTAATATTTGTATTCCCTGCATTCAAGGATATGTTTGAGCAGCAGGAAAAAGCGTTGCCATTTATTACAACAATGATGATAAATGCAGGTGATTATTTGAAAGAATATTGGTTTACAATTCCGATGTTTATTGCAGCATTTGTCGTCTTGGTTATGGTAATTCTCAAGTGGCAGCCTGCAAGAAATATTTTGGATAAATTGGTTTTAAAAATACCACTTTTGAATAACTTAATTTTATATTCGAATTATTCTAACTTTTTGTCAGTCTTAAGCGTTTCTTATGATGCAGGTATTCCGATTGTTGACTGTTTGCATCTGGGGGTAATAACGTTAACGAATTCTGTTTTGAGAAACAAAATGAGTACTGCGATAATCAAAGTTCAACAAGGTTTACAGGTTTCGCAAGCGTTAAAATCAACTAATGTTGTTCCAAAAATGCTTTTGTTTATGATTGCAACCGGTGAGCAATCCGGTCGTTTGGGAGATATGCTTGAAAAGGGTGTAAATTTTCTTGATAAAACTTTAGACAGTATTATTGATACAGTTACTAAAATGATTGAACCTATTATGCTTCTTGTAATCGGTTCTATCGTTCTTGTTATGGCATTGGCACTATACTTGCCGTTGTTCCAATCTTATATGAGTTAAGAGGAGGAAGGACAGATTATGGAAAATAACGAAATACTTGAACTAACAACCTCCGCTTGGCGGGAAAAAGTTTATATTGAGACTCCTGAACATGTTATTAAAGGGTATGTTTTTATGCCGAAGATAGGTAAAAGAAATCGACTTTTATCTGAAATATTGAATACTAATAAAAATTTTATAGCAGTAAAAGATTGTACCTTGGAGTATAAGCTCAATCCTTCAAGAGATATAGAAGAACATGAATTTTTACAGGTAAATATTTCGTCGATAATGATTATGAGACCGATGAATGATGACTAAAACGTATGTAGTGACAGGTGCAACTTCCGGAATCGGTAAAGCGATTGTAACCGAATTGTCTGTTGAGAATACAGTTTTTGCCGGTTATCGTTCAGAGGCAAAAGTTGAGGATTTGCATAAAATTTCGAAAAATGTTATTCCGTTTCGGGTTGATTATGCAAAGCCGGAAACTATAGCAAATGCGGTTGATTTTATCAAATCTAACTGCAAAAAAATTGATACTTTGATTAATATTGCAGGATGTGTGGTT
>CAKVMU010000030.1 GCA_934773085.1 uncultured Candidatus Melainabacteria bacterium | reverse complement strand
AGGTGTTATTGACGAAGAAATTAAAAACAGAGCGGAAAGCCAGTCTAATATTGATGCTATGGCAAAGCAGGCCCAAGAAGAGCAAGCAAAAAAACAACGGGAAATGGTTGAGGAATCCGAGAGAAATGCAGAGATTGCTCAACAAAAAAGACTTGAAAGAGAAGCAAATGAGCGTGCTCAAAAAACAGTTCAGGCAACAGTCCCGAACGGCATAAGCAACAAACAGATGAAGCTTATGTCTTTGGCTCTTGTTTTGAAGGTTTTGTCTCAAGATAAGGTTACGACAATCCTTAACAAATTTGATTCAAATGACTCTTTGGTTATATCTCAGTATATGAATATGGCGGATTTGGAGTCTAAAATTGACGGTGATTTGGTAACAGATTGCTTGAAAGAGATGAAAAACTTTTTGCCGATAAAGAAGAAATTAACAAAAGAGAATGTTGTGCTTGATTTCTTGAACTTGTATAAAAATTATTCGAGAGAAAAAGTTGAAAAAGTTATTAAGAATGAACGTCCGCTTGTGAAGCGTTTTGCAGCGCAGGCATATGACGGTGAATACGGAAACTTGCCGTTAAAGGTGGCGGGCATTCTTGCAGAGTATGTGGAAGAAAGTATATAATTAAAATATGATTATCAAAAAGAACAGCCAGAAGAAGAGGGAGGACAAAGTCAGAGAACCGCAAAAATTGAGCGGTACTCCTGTTGTTGAGCATTCTATTCCGGAATATACTCCTGAGGTTGTTATAAATGAACCGCCGGTTGTGGAGAAAAAAGAACCGGAAATTGACCTTTTTGATATTGAAAATATTGATTTTGCGCAAAGACAGGAAAGAAGAAGGGGTTCCAGACGTCGTGGATACAGAAGAATTGATGACAGGAATTTAGTATCACGTGCTCAAGAAGAGTCTGAAAATATTAAGAAATCAGCTTTTGAGGAAGGTTACAGAGCCGGAATACAAAAGGCTGAAAGTGATTTGGAGCATTTTAGAGCTGAACTTTCTAATTTCATGAGTGCAAAAAAAGACGTGTTTGAATACATTGCGCCTGATATTCTTGAAATTAGCGTAGATATTGCAAAAAAGATTATAAAAAAAGAGCTTGAGAGTGATCCACAAGTGTTGATGAACACTATTGTCGATGTTCTGAAAACTGTATCAAAAAATGAGCCGAAGATTGTAATAAGAGTAAGACCTCAAGCGGTGTCATTTATTAAAGATACAATCCCGAATATTACGTATCAGTATGGTATAGATTCAAAAATCAATATTGTGTCAGACCCATCAGTAGAAGAAGGCGGATGTATTTTTCAGACCAACAACGGTATTGTGGACGCATCAATTGACACTCAGTTAGAAATCATTAAAAAAGCTTTGGAAGGAATTGGAGGCAATATAACTTAAACAAGTTATAATAATAAGATAATATGGCACAGGAAGGGTCAGCAAACAAACCTATATCAGAAATATTTTTGGCACTCTTTGTAATGACTTTGGTATTAATTCTCATTATGGAGATGCCTAATTGGGTTATCAACTTTTCAATAAGTTTGAATATAACCCTCGGTATTGTACTGTTGATGATATCTTTGTATGTCCAAAAACCTCTTGAATTGGCGGCATTTCCTTCTATTATTCTTATCGGTACAATGTTTCGACTTGTACTGTCAATCGCTTCAACTCGTTTGATTTTAGCAAAAGGGGATGCCGGTGAGGTTGTCCACGCATTTGGTACATTTGTTACCGGCGGTAATATGATTGTCGGTGGTGTAATCTTTCTGATTATTACGGTTGTTCAGTTTATGGTTATTACAAAGGGTGCTGAACGTATCGCAGAAGTTGCAGCTCGTTTCGCTTTGGATGCGATGCCCGGTAAGCAAATGACAATTGATGCCGACTTTAATGCAGGGTTGATATCTCCGGAAGAGGCTGTTAAAAAAAGAGAAGATTTACAAAGAGAGTCAAGCTTGTTTGGTTCAATGGATGGTTCCATGAAGTTTGTAAAAGGTGATACCATTGCGGGTATTATCATTGTTCTTATAAACATTGTCGGAGGTTTGTGTATCGGATGTTTGGTTAACCAGATGCCGATTGCGGATGCAGTAAGCAAATATACGGTATTAACGATTGGTGATGGTTTGGCATCGCAGTTGCCTTCCCTGTTGATGTCAATATCAGCCGGTATCGTAATGACTCGTGCTTCAGCCGGTAACAATTCACTCGGTGGAGATTTGACGAACCAGATTTTGTCAAAACCTTATTCTTTGTTTTTTGCAGCATTGTTCTTAGGTCTAATCACGGTTACCTCTCCGATTACCGGCTTACCATTCTTGCCTTTCTTAGTATTTACAATAATTCTTGCAGTTGCAGGATTCTCAGTATTAGTCAATGCGGATGTTCAATCTCAATTGGGTCAATTGGAAAGCGTTCGTCAAAATATGCAGGATTTGGTTAACCCGAATAAGATGTACGAAAGACTCGGGGTTGATGTTTTAAGTTTGCAGGTTGGTGCAGGATTGCTCGTTATTGCCGATCCGGATCAGGAAGGTCAATTGCTTGCTAAAATCGCAGCTTTACGTCAAAGAGTAACCGATGAATTAGGTTATATTTTGCCAAACATCCGTATTATGGACTCGTCTGCACTTGAGGCAAATGAATATGTTATTTCAATTCGTAATAACGTAGTTGCTTCCGGATATGTTTATCCTGGAAAATACATGGTAATAGCAGATCAGTGGGATTCAGTTAAAAAGACTATTCCGGAGGATGCAATCGTCGGCGTTGACCCTACTTATCAAACTCAGGCATATTGGATTAGCGCAGAGGATGCGAAAGAAACCAAGAATGTTACAGCCGTTGATGCTACAGATGTACTTGTTACTCACCTTCAAGAATGCGTAAGAAAACACGTGGATGAGGTTATGACAAAAACCGACGTGCTCAAGCTTATGGAACTTGTACGTTCTCAAGACCCTACTCTTGTAAACGATTTGGTTCCGGCAATTATCTCAACATCAGATTTGAGAAAGATTTTTGTTAACCTAATTCGTGAAAAAGTTTCTATCAAGGATATTATTTTCGTTTTTGAAAGACTGTGCGATTATGCAAGATTTTCAAAAGAACCGGATATTTTATCAGAACGTTTAAGAGCAGCATTGGGACGACAAATCTGCTTGAGCAATGTGGATAGAGATAAGGTGCTGTATGCTCTGACTCTATCACCGGAATGGGAAAAGACTCTGGATGACAGTTGTCAAAGAACTGAGTTAGGTACAATGTTCCTGTTGAATCCTATGCAGGTGCAGGATTTGATTGAATCTACCGCTATGACATTGATGAGAGCGCATCAGAATATTGGTCTGCAGCCGGTAATTCTGTGTTCTCCAAGAATTCGTCTTCCGTTGTACCAGCTGCTTGAAAGACATATTCCGACAATTGTAGTAATTTCATATTCAGAACTTATTACGGATATCAAAGTTGAGGCAGTGGATACGATTGGTGAATCCGGCGGGTACTAGTGTTGTATTGTAAAACTTCTTTTGTTAAAATAAACACAGAAGGAGGCATCTATGAGCATTAACCAGTCGATAAGGCCTATAACGACCGAGGTGAAAAATAATATTTGTATCGGTGGTTGTGATTTGGTTGAGCTTGCGCATAAATATGGCACTCCTCTCTATGTGATTGACGAAGCGACATTGCGTGGAGTTTGTCGTGAATATAAGTCAGCTTTTGGTGTGTATAAAAATGTCAGAATGATGTATGCTTCAAAAGCATTGTGCAGTCTTGCAACGACTAAGATTATTGCGGATGAAGGTTTTGGGTTTGACACGGTTTCAGCAGGTGAAATTTATACTGTGTATAAAGCCGGTGCTGATATGTCCAAAGTGTTGTTCAATGGAAATAATAAATCTGAAAAAGAGTTAAAACTTGCAATTGAACTCGGTGTTGGAAGATTTTCTGTCGATAATTTTTATGAAGCGAAATTGTTGAACAATATTGCAGCAGAAAAAGGTATTTGTGCAGATGTTCTTTTGCGTATAACTCCGGGGATTGAATGCCATACTCACGAATATATTCAAACCGGACAAATTGATTCAAAATTCGGGTTTGACCTAACTGATATTGATGTGGTCATTAATCTTATAAAAAACGAGTATAAAAATTTGAATCTGCGTGGATTACATGCGCATATAGGCTCTCAAATCTTTGAGGTACAGAGTTATAAAGATGAGGTTTCTGTTCTTATAAACGAATTAAAAAGGATTAATTCTGAATATTCGCTTGATATGAAGGAATTGAATATTGGTGGAGGTTTGGGAGTTAAATATGTTGATTCTGACAATCCGCCGTCAATTAGTGATTTTGCATCTGCCTTGGAAGAAGTTGCCAATGAGGATTTGATTTTCTATATAGAACCGGGAAGAAGCATAATTTCAACTTCCGGAGTTACTCTGTATACTGTTGGTAGCTCAAAACAGGTTCCTAACGGTAGAAAATATGTTGCAGTTGACGGCGGGATGGCTGATAACCCACGTCCGTCAATGTATCAGGCGGAATACTATGCGGAAGTTGCCAATAAACCGCAGAGTCAAGATACAGAGGTTGTGACAATTGCAGGAAGATATTGTGAAAGCGGAGATATTCTGATAGAAAATATTCGCTTGCCAAAGCTTGAAACCGGCGATGTTCTTTGTGTTTACAATACAGGTGCTTATAATTATTCAATGGCTTCTAATTATAATCGTGTAGAAAAACCGGCAATGGTACTTGTAAATAATTCACAATCTGATATGATAGTAAGTAGAGAGTCTCTTGAGGACTTGATTGTGAGAGAAAATATTCCCGATAGGTTGAGATAATAATGATAGAAGGCTTGTTCCCTTTAATTAACAGTATTTTTGAACCACTGCGCAGTTCACTGAATTGGGTCAGTATTTTGGAAATATGTTTTATTATCTTAATTCTTTTTGTGTTTTATCAAAAATTTATCAAAAATACTCAATCTGAAAAATTGGTAAAAGGTTTGTTCTTCCTCGTTTTTGCGTGGATATTCAGTGAAATCTTAATTCTGATAGATTTAAGCATATTGGGTGTATTTCTAAAATCTCTGGTTACTTTGATTGCGTTGAGTTTGATTGTTATTTTTCAACCGGAACTCAGACGTTTTCTTGGATATTTGGGTCAACCCGGGTTTATTAAAAGAACATTTTTTAGTGGCGGTACTTATCGTGAGGCTGCGGAAAATGATGTTGATGTTATTAAAGAAATTATAGAAGCTGTAAAATACTTGACGAAAACAAAAACGGGTGCTTTGATTGTTTTCAAAAAAGCTTTGAGCACAATGGTTTATTCTGATGTTGGAACGGTTTTGGATGCAAGAATTTCTACTGAATTGATTTTGACAATTTTTCACCCGAATACGCCACTCCACGATGGGGCTATGGTTATAGACGGGAATAAAATTCATTCAGCAGGCGTGTTGTTACCTTTGACAGAAGACCCTAAGCTTAGTTGGAAATACGGTACTCGTCACAGAGCAGCTTTGGGTATGTCAGAAGTTTCAGATGCTGCGTGTTTGGTGGTTTCAGAAGAAACCGGTGACGTGTCTGTTTGTATGGACGGAATGCTCAAAAAATATGAAGATTTGACCACCTTGAAATCGGATTTAGAGTCTATATTGGGAATAAAACCGGTTGATGGCGGAGCAGAAAAACATAAAAGCCTGTTTGACTTGCTTCGTGGAAAAGAAGGATAGAATAAAAAAGAGTTAAGCGGGAGCAGGGGATGTTTTTTCACAAAAAGAAACCGGAAATAAAAGTGAAATCTAAAAAAGAGATAATTTTGGAATCTGTTCGCAGAGCGTTGTTTCTTGTAATAGGTGCTTTTATTGTTGCGGTTGCTCTTGAAATGTTCTTGCTTCCGAATAAAATTATTGATGGCGGTGTGATCGGTATATCAATGATGGCGTCTTATGTTACAGGCGGTAATCTTGGTTTGTTCATTCTTGGTATAAATATTCCGTTTATTTTGGTCGCATACAGAACTTTGGGCAAAAAGTTTGTTATTAATACTTTTTTTGCTGTATTTATGCTTTCAATAGCGACTAACGTTGTTGCAAAACTTAAACCGGTGACTGAGGATTTGCTTCTCGTAACTGTTTTTGGCGGCATTTTGTTGGGTTTGGGCGTCGGACTTATTCTTCGTAACAACGCTTCTTTGGACGGAACAGAGATGGTTTCAATTGAACTTTCCAAAAAGTTGAAGATAGTATCTGTCGGAGAACTTTTGATGTCTATAAATTTGTTTATATATGCGGGAGCGGGGTTCTTGTTCGGATGGGAAAGAGCGTTGTATTCCATTCTCACTTATTATGTAGCATCAAAGGTTATAGATACTGTGCTTGAAGGTCTGGATAAGGCAAAATCAGTACGAATTGTTTCAGATTTTTCACGTGAAATCGGTGACAGTATTATGAAAGAGCTGGATATAAGCGTAACTTATATGAAAACTCTTGGCGGGTATTCAAGACAGGAAAAAATCTTGACATACTGTGTTGTAAACAGGCTTGATATGCCAAAGTTAAAAGAAGTTATTCACAGTGTAGATCCAAAAGCATTCATTGTAACAGAGGATGTGCACGAAGTTGAGGGTGTAAGGTTTAGGAAATCCTCTAAATAGTGGATAACAAATGACTGAAAATATATAATAATGATATTGGATAACTGGGGAGATTAGGGTCTCATGTTCAATAATATTAATGATAACAATAAAGACTTTTTGTATAACTCTCAGCTGGATAAGCAGAGTAATATTATTAATCTTGCTGCAATCAGAGCTAACGCTCAAAAAACTGCTTACAGCAAGACTCTAAATCCTTACGTCGATAAGTCTGAAATTTCAGCAAGTGCTATTGAGTTGTTCCAAAAAGATTGTGATATTAAGAAGTTTAATAAAATCGCAATGAGTGATCCAGAAGATTTATCTCATCTAGACAGGATGAAAGACTTGTTTGCCGGCGGCGTTGTTGATGTGTATGAAGACGATGTATTATCAAGTCTTGTAACAAATTCTAAATTATGGGATGATTTAGAGCTCTAAATTTTGTTGCGGTATTCCTCTATAATTTCATCCGTTAGAGCAGGCTTGAACTTAGTTATTTCTTCTGTTAAATCTGTTTCGCTTATTGGTTTATCCATTTTATAAGCTTTCACTGCAGCATTTCTTATAATAATATTCTTAATTTCAGCAGCGGTATAATTTTTAGTCATTTTTGCAAGCTTTTGGATATCAATGTTCTTATCTGCGTAGATTTCTTCCAATGAATTTTTAAATAAGGCTATTCTTGCATTCAAGTCGGGTGGCGGAACAAAAATCGTTTTATCAAAACGTCCAACACGTCTTATTGCATCATCAATTAATTGTGGTTCATTGGTGGCAGCAATTACAAAAATATCTTTATCTGCACAATTGTTTATTTGTTGAAGAAGTTCTGTAACTTGTTTGTTAGTTTCATTATTGCTTTCAAACCCGCCGGAGCCTGCTCGTTTCGGGGCCAGAGCTTCAATTTCATCTATAAAAATTATAGAGGGAGCATTGTATTCAGCTTCTTCAAAAACTCTTTTTATATTCAATGCGGTTTCATTTTGAAAAGCACTTCCAACAGAAGATGGACGCATATGGACAATGTATCTGTCAGATTCTTCTGCTAAAGCTTCAGAGATAAACGTTTTTCCTGTGCCTGGAGGACCATAAAGCAATACGCCATTAGTAGGTTTTAGACCATATCTCTTGCCTTTCCAGTCTTTTTTCATTGGAGATATAACATCACGAGTAAGAATTTCTTTCAAATCGTCCATTCCGGCAACTTTGTCAAACCCCCTGTGTTGATCTCTATCTGCAACTTCTTTTTTTTGCTCCGGAAGTTCAGATAAACCGACCTGTTTCTTATATTTTTCAATTGCGGCATTTGTAATGGCAGGATGAATACTTTTTTGTCCTTTTAATAAGTCATTAGTTGTTATATTTCGTCTTTCTTTTTTTGCAATATTAGCTGCAAAATCAATGATGTTTTTGATTTCAGCTGCGGTATAATTTTCAGTTTTGAGTGCTAATAGGTCCACATTTATATCCTTTTCTATGGGTCTTTTGTTAAGCATATTAGTAAACAATCCAATGCGAGCTTCTCTATCAGGTGGTGGAACAAAGACTTTTTTGTCTAGTCTGCCTGCTCTTTTTATTGCATCATCAATCATATCCGGTTTATTAGTAGCGCCTATTACAAAAACATTATCTTTGCTCAAATTATTCATTTGCTGTAATAGTTCCGCAATTCTTTCATTGTTATCCTGTGCAACAGAAGAGCTCTCAGATGTTCTTTGTGGTGCAACGCTTTCCATTTCATCTATAAAAACGATGGATGGTGCATTTTCTCTTGCGATATTAAAAGTATCTTTAATCTTTTGTGTTGCCAATCCATAATAGGCACTCATTAAATCACTTGGCGTGATACTATAAAATGTTCGATGAGATTCTTCAGCAAGGGCTTTTGCAATAAATGTTTTACCACAACCGGGAAGACCGTGTAAAAGTATGCCATTTGCAGAGCTTAATCCATAGCGGTCGTTATTTTCTTTTTCTATTAGAGGCTCAATTACCATTTCACGTAGCGTTTGTTTAAGCTCTTCCATCCCGATAACTTTCCCAAAGCCGACATTGCTTGTGGGAGTTACTTTTTTTCAATGTATTCATAAGCACACATTCCTTTAGCATTTTTTAAATATTTATTTGCATCAAATTTCAAAAGAAAATCATATAACTCACGATTTTTACATTGAGCAGCTTGGTGTAAAATGCTGTTTCCTCTGATATCTTGAATATTGGGATTCGCTCCGTTCCTAAATAATAATTCAAGAGTATCTGTATTCTTTGTCAGGAACGCAGGTGTTTGGTTATAGTTGTCTGTTGCATTAACGTTTAATCCATCCTGAATGAATTGTTTGATTTGAGGATTATTATTTTCTTCTACAGCATAATGTAATATTGTTCTGCCGGCATTATCTTTTATATTAAAATCTGCGCCATGTTGTTTTAACAAATCTAAGAACTGAAGATTATTATAGCATATGTGTAAAGGAGTGAGTCCAAAAATATTCCTAACATTAGGATTTGCACCTACGTCAAGAAGATATTTGAATATATCAATATTATTAACAGCTTTGTGCAACGGTGTGTCTCCGTATACGTCAGGTTTATTAACATTAGCTTTTTTGTTAATTAGAAGTTTGGTTGAATCAATATCTCCCTCGGTTATTGCTAAGTGCAGAGGTGTTACCCCGTCTCTATCAGCGAGGTTGGGATTAATCTTGTCAGAAAGATAATTGATGACGTCTGCTCGCATTGTGGCTATTGCAACATGGAGTAAGTTTCTTCCTTGTTTATCGCAACCATGTAGCCAATTTATGCTCTGTATTTCTTTTAGCGTTCCGTGTCTGATAATTTTGGCGTAATCTTGATATGTAGGTACTCCTCTGAAATTTGTATTATTTGTATTTGTCTTATAAAATGAACTGCAAAATGTAATAATCATAATACCTCCATTATTGATAAAACCCATAAAATATTTTTTTTGCGCATTTAATGTAACAATTTGTAAACAATATTGTATATTTTGGCAAAAATATATTTCTATGTTTTTTATGTATAGTAAAAAGGAGAATAAGAATGCAAATATCATCAGTAGGCTTTAGTATTAATAATTACAATTATAAAAAAATATCATTTAAGGGAATTGTTGATATCACAAGACCTTATGATCAAGAGAGAGAGCGCTTGCGAGAAAAGACTTTTGTTTGGCGGCGAGGCAAAAAAATGAGTGATATTTCAAAACAAGAAGCAGCTGCAATAAAGGCATATGCTCTAGCTCAGGAAGAACGATTACTTGAAATAAGAAATATAAATGCTCAAAATAAACAACTTTTGGAACAGGCGAAATTAAACAACGAAAGCGCTGAAAGAATCGCAGAATTAGAAGCTAAGCTACAAAAATCAGAAGAAACCCTAAAAATACAAACCGAATTGGCTAAGGTAAATAAAAATGTAGGCTGGGGAAGAATAGCCGGCTACGACCAAGAAAAAACAATATTGACAGATGAATTTATAAATAACTTAGGGCTGGAAAAAAATGGCGAAAAGGATTTAATTTTTCCTAATGGTATATTATTTTTCGGACCGACAGGAAACGGTAAAACAACTTTTGCAAAAGCGTTTGCAGAACAAACACAGTGTCCATTAATAGAAATTCCTCCATTTACTGATGACTTGCGAAGGGAATTGCAAGATGCTTTAACTGAATCAAAATCAAATTATACAAAGAATGGAACCAGAACAATTATTTTAATGGATGAATTTGATAATTTTGGTTCTAATGAACCTGATAATAAACGAAATGTGGCAGCGTTAAAAGCTATGATGGTTGATGTTGCCAAGAAGTATAAAGCGACAATGTTTTTGACGACAAACAATCCTTTGGACATTGATAGTATATTATTAGCAGACTCAAGGTGTCCTATAAGAGTATACCTTGACCCACCAAATGAAGATAATATGGATTCTGTGTTGAAGTATTATTTGGAAGGAAAAACTGATAATTATATAAATTATGATAACCTAATTTCTGAATTGTCGGAAAATAGGGGTGAGGGTGCTTATAGTAATTCAAGAATAAAAACTGTTGTCGAATCTTGTTACAAAGAAACGGCAAAATTGGGAAGAAGTATTACAGAAGGTGATCTTATTGCAAAAATAAGAAGCACTTTGCCAGATATTACAAAAGAGCATTTGGACAAATATGCGAATGACATAATTGCAATTTGTGGAAGGAAATAATAGTATGATGATTACACCGATAACATTTTGTTCGACTCAGTCAAAGACTACCCCTAAAAAAAACAATAATATATCGGCGCAGCTTTGCACATCCGCAACTGCAGTTGCTGGAGGTGCTCTTGGTGGCTATGGCATAAAAGAGTATATAAACTCAAAAAATGGTGCCGAACAAAAAATAGAGTCAGAAAAACTTAAAATAAAATGTGAAATGCTTGATAGAAAATCTAGCATTATCGACGAGTGCATTACTAATTCTGACTACATACGAGAACTAACAACTCCTCCGGATAGTGAATGTGAAATGTATTTTAGAGGCTTAGATACACTAGATATTTTAACGGAATCTGAAAAGAAAGCCTATCGCAATACAGTGGAAGGGTTGACAAAAGATACAACCTCAGTAATTAAGCAGTCAGAAGAACAGCTAGACAATTTGGTTGATCATTACATTAGACAATCGGATTTCGCTAAGCAACATCCACACGAAACACCATATACACTCAAAGAAGTGGGTGATTTAAATTTGACAATGAAGGATATTTTACCTAAAGAAAAATACGAAGAATATTTTAAAAGTTATAATCTAGAGCAACAAAAAATACGTTTATTAAAAGATTCTGTTGATAGTCAAAAAGACCAGCGTGCCTTATATGCCATTAAAGATTCTAATTATTTTAAAAATATTAAAAAAACATATTCTTTGAACGACTTAAAAGAAATGGGAAAAGACCTGAATGACATATTGAGTTCCTCTGAATGTCAAAGCCTGTCAGAAAAATTGTCTGCAGAAGAAAATAAATTCAAAGAAATAGAAAAACAAACAATTGAAAAGCTTAAGGCAGAATTGAAAAATTCAAAGAGAAAAAACTTATATATGATGGGTGGCGCGGGTGTTGGAATCTTTTTGCTTTCCGTTTTGTCGTTATTAAATATTTCTCAAAGGAGTAAATAATGCGAGTAAGCCCTATTAGTATGGC
>CAKVMU010000029.1 GCA_934773085.1 uncultured Candidatus Melainabacteria bacterium | reverse complement strand
CTCTCCAGATGGTCATAGGTTTGGCTTTTGCTTCATAAACACTTTTAGATGTTTGAGGCATAATAAAATTAGTTGCTTTAATTTCTTTGATTCTGCGTTGTAAAAGTTTGTCAAAATGTCTTGTTAAACCTTCGGGTTCATTAGCAGAATATAAAATTCTTGCAAGTTCAAAATCGTTACCGTTTTGTAGTCTAAATGCGGCCAAGTCAAATAAATCTTCTCTTTCTGAGCCAACAATAGTTTGATTCTGTCTAAAACCGCTTATAACTGTTTCTGTTTTAGAAGTAGCCATAAATTGTTGAACCAAATCAGAACTTTCTACTATTGTGTATATTCGGTTCGCTTCGTTATCTGATAAATTAAGTTTCTTTGCGATAAAGTATGCATCAAATGCTTTATCTGTTCCGGTAAATCCTTTTCTTTCGGTTTGTAATAAAGTAGATAGGAAAAGAATTTGTTTGTCTTTATCTGATAATTTTTCAAATGTTTCATTTTTCATAACTTTGTCTAAAGTTAATATTAACTTATCTGAAATAGTCGCTTTATTTTCTGCAAAAATTTCCGGCATAAATTTTGCTATGTTTTGGCATATAGCCCTCGTTTGCGCAGGTTCTATGCTACTACTATGTGATATTAAACTATTTAACTCTTTTGTAAATAAATTAAGTTCGCTTGAAGATAAAGGTTTCAGGTTCATGTTTAAATCGTTAGTTATTGTTTTAATAATATCAACATATTCTTGTTCATTTTTTGGTATAAGTGATAATATTCCGGTGTTTTCTTCAGAAGCAATATTGTTTTTCTGTTCCAATAATTTATACAAGAATTCTCTTTTTTGAGTTCTTGATAATTCTTGGTAATTCGATTTTTCGCAAAACTCAAAAAATGCATTTGCTAATGTCATATCCATTGCAGTACCATTTTTTTCTGCAATTTTTTTAAATAGGTTCATATATTGTTTATTTAACAATTTTGGATCTGTTGTATCTTCTATTAAACGAGCTTCTACAAAACTGGCAATTCCTTTTTGTGGGAAACCAAGTTCTTTATCATGAATGAGTTTTTCTATTAATGCAATTCTATTATTCAAATCTTCTAGTGAGTTTATTACTGCTACGGAATTTTGTGTTAAATATGCTAATCTTGGAATATTTTCTTTACTAATGTTGTTATCATTTACAAGTTTTAAAATAAACTCTTTATTTAGTTTATGAGAATATTGTACAATTTCAGAGATTAAGTCTTTTGGGAATGTTTTATTTTCGCACAAAATTTCTGTAATTTCTTTATAGGTTAAATCCTGATTAAAATATAATTGGCTAAATGTTTCTAAAATAGATTGAAGTGCTGATTTTGGTTCAAAATCGGGATTATTTATATATTTTTCCACAAATTTTACATTGTTTTCATCAAGATTTTTTGCCAAATCTTTTATTAATTCACGACTGATATTTTTATTTTCTACCCATCTTAGAATGGCATTTTGTACTGTTTCATCTTGAGCAATGCATTCCTTTTTACCAATAATTTTGCATAACATTAGATTTTCTTTTGTATATAATTCGGGCGTATTAATGATTTTTATTGTATTTTCAAGGCTTAGACCACTTTTTATTGATAAATTGCCAATAATATCTCCAAAATAATTGTCAATAAAAGCTTTATCATTCATTAATTTTTCATTTTCAGAAACAAATTTAACAAATTCTAATGCATTTTTATTATTAGAGAATATCATAATTTTTTCTGCTAGTTCTTCTGAAAATTTGTCAGTAGATATTATTTTAATTGCAGATAAAAAGTTTTGAGCATTTTCCATTGAATCAATTGATGAAAAACTATTAAAAAATTTTTCAGCATATTTAGATTCGTCATACTTATTACTAAAAAGTTGTTTTAAATAATGCAGTTTGGCATTTACTTCAGCAGTTTCTTCACCGGCATATTCAATGCTATGCATATAGGTATCCAGTAATTCTTTGTTTTTTAAAAGTTTTGGTTCTTCAAGTAAATAATTAAACATTGTTAACTTGTTTTTTGCTAGAACTTTTTGGTCTAATTGGTAATATACACTTGAAATTAAACCATTGAAGTGATTTATAATTGCGTCATTACTATAAATATCTTTGTTGGATATTATCTTTTCTAAAATAGGTAAATATTCATTTTGAGAAGCAATTGTGTGTAATATCGCAGATGCATTTTGCAATAACATCTTTGAATTGGCGAATTCTTTGTTTTGTAGTACATAATCTAAAAATATATTTACTTTTTCACAGTTAAAGTCTTTTGTATTAAAAATTTCGGATATGCGAGACATGCTAGATTCATCTTTTATTAAAGGCTCTATTTTCAATATTTTATCTATGACGTTATACATCTCTTTAGCATTAACTTTTTCTATGCAATCAAGTATAAAATTAGTATTTTTGTTATCTTTGCAGGCTAATTTTAATAAGTTTAATCTTAAATCAGTACAATCTTGTCCCAAATAACTGAAAATATTTTGTGATAATTCGGAGTTCCATATTCTATCATTTTTCAATATTGGAGGTTCTTTGCATTCAATAATTTTTGTAAATAGTTTTAATTTGTTCTCAAGAATTGCATCATGCTCATCCACTACCATTTGTGCAGAGCGTCTAAAAGCATTAAGAAATTTTGTTATATTTGGGTTTTCGCTAAATAATGTTTCTATTTCTAAAAAGTTAATCTTATACTCATTTTCATTTTGTAACATTGCCAGTTCATAGAACCTCTTAAAATCCAGATTTTTATCTAAATTTTTTGCTTTATCAATACATTCGCTTATAATATTAACCATTTTTTCGGTACTGGTGACACTATAAGAAGCACATTCATCTAGAATTTCTTCTTTTGTTTTTCCAAAAGTCTGTTCTATTTTTTTGTAACTTTCTTGTACCTTTGCTTGCCATTCAAGTTCTAATAATTCTGCTTGTTTTATTTTTTCCTCTTGTTTTAATTTTAGCTCTATATCTGTTTTTTTAATTGTTTTTAAATCTTCTAATGTTTTACAATTTTTATCAAAGAATATTTCTTTAATATATTCTTCGTACTGAGGGTCTTTTTTAACAAGTTCATATAATTTCAGTTTTTCTTCGATAGTTTCTATCGGCATCTCTTTTATTAGTGAATTATATCTTTCGTCACCAATTCTAAATTCACATTTTAAAGCTTCGCATAATTCAATTCGTTTTTGCATTAAATTTGCGTCTGTTTCTTTCAATAAAATTGCTTTGACTTCATCACTTAATCGTAGGTCTTTTTCTATTATGGCTTTGTATTCCGTATTCAATGCGAGTTGAACATTTTCTGCAGCTGGTTTTATAATTTGTGAAGAATTTGTCATTAATTTTTCTTCTGTGTTAACTGTTTGATATTCAACTGTGGCATTGCCTTTGCTGGCTTCTGCCTTTGGTTTGCCTTTGCCAAAAATTTTACCTCTAAATTTGCCAAATAATTTACTTACGCCTTTTATTGCACCACCAAAACCAAGTCCGGCCACTGCACCGCCAACTGTTCCTTCAACCGTTGACATTGCAATTTGACTAACATCTATGTTTTCTCCTGATTCAACTTGGTCGTATGTTGTTCTTGCACCACCATCAACACCGCCCCAAGCAGCACCGGCTGTTGATGCTTCAGCCCCCCAAGCTAATATTCTTCCTGTCTTACTACCCCCTTCAAATGTTAATGCGGTTGGTTTTGATAATAATGTTTTAAATGTTTGTTTAAATCCGTCTTTAAGTACTTCTTTCCCGCCCTGCTCGGCGAGTTCCATCCCAACTTCTTTTGTAACCTGTTTTCCGACTTGTGTAACAGCTTGAACTCCTAATTTAGTAGCAACAGTTTTTCCAATTGCACCGCCTAAACCGGCTGTAACAGGTGCTAATACACCATTTAAACCACCTGTAAGTATATCTTTGCCAAACTCTTTGCCTTTGTACTCTTTGTCACCACTTTTGGCATCAGCATATTTTAGACCGGTTTTTAATAATGATCCAGTTGCAGTTGCTGCGGCAATGCCAACGGCTATTGAAGTACCGCCTGTAAACGGTGTTGCTGCCACGGCTGCTGTATATATGCCAAATGCAACCATACCCGCTGTCATATCTGCTATCACATCAGTTGCCATTTCTTGCCCTTCTTGATAGCCTTTTATTTTTTCGGTTGATTTTAATTCTAGTTCGCCATTTTTCAATTTTTGCAGATTTTCTTTACTATAATCTAATCCTGTGGCATCTTTAAAGTCTTCATGGTTGATGTTCTCATTTTGAATTTGTATAACTAGATTTCTTTCTTTATCCAGTTGCTTTTGTGCTTTATTTGAACTGTCACCGATTCCGGTTATGTTTTTAAACCAATCCCAAGACTTGCCTAAAAATCCCTGTTCTTTTTTTGTTTTATTGAGTATAGCTTGTTGTTGGTCTATTTTTGCCATTAATGCATCGTTTGCTTTTTCAACCATTTCTGGCTGATTATTTGTAAGATTAGCAGAATGTTCTAATTTTAATCCCATATCGGAATTATCATTTGTAGGATTATTGAATAATGACAGTTTTTGTGTTTCTGATAATTGAATTTGTCCTAAATTTACAAGAGCAGAAAGGATTTCCGCATCACTCATTTTAGGGTGTGTTTTCTTATAATTATCAAATACTTGTTTTTGTCTTACTGTTAAATCGGTCATTCTTAACCTTCTGACTTATACTCATATTATATGAATTCAAAATGAGTACAAGGATTTTATAAACCTACATGAGGTATAACGGCACTTTTGGACAAAAACTTTAATGATTATGTAAAAATTATTACAATTACGATGAAATTGTTACATTCTTTAACCGACAATATTTGCCCAAAAATCTTCCGGAAGTTCATCCTTGTTGTTTACATAAATTTCGTGAGCATTTTTGTATTTGTTAATGTTTTTGTTTGCAGCAGTCACGTAGTCATACTCTTCGCCAAATCCTTCCGTGATTGCTCTTTCATGGTTAATCTTTTCGTACTTAATACTGCATTCCAAGCCTTCCAGCCAAGTTTTTTTCATTTTATAAACCCCAACGACATGAGATTCTAAGAGTTTTGTTGTTTCAGCATCATTAGGATTTTGTTTCAATTTTTCCTTAAGTACAGGAATATTTTTTGTAAGGAGTCTGATTTTGCGTTCAAAATTTTGCATTCCTGCCCAAATTTCACCAATTGGATAAATTTCCATATTTTGCAATCTTGTCATCTTATGGATGAATCTGTTTTCAACCATTTCATATAATTTTGGAAGTTGTTTTTCGATTCCTGGGAATTTCTTGAAATATTCTGCATTTGTTTTGGTGATAATTTTTCGTGCTTCTCTTGCTTCATTTGCGTGTTGAAAAGTTCTGTCATAAACGTCCACGGTTTCTCTTAAAATTTGTTCGTATTGTTTTTCAACTTTTGCAAAAAGTTGTTTTTTGGTAAGCTGAGGAGTTGCTTTCGGAGTATTTGCGATTTCATCCACAGTGTTGTTTTGAACGATGTTGATTAATTCTTTTGTAGAATATTTTCCGTCTTGGTTAATATTGTTTTTGCTAATTTTATACCAAAATTTTTCCATTGCCGGATATTTGATAAGGTGTTTATCAAGATACTCGTCCATGGTTTTATCAATTTCTTTAAAATATTCAATTGCCGGTCGATTTTTCTTCTCTTCCATCTCAATATCTTTATCCAGAGTGTTGAGTGTTGAAGCAAGATTTCCTCTTTTTGAGAGATTTGTCAAAACATTTTTGTACTCAGGGGAATTTGTATCTTCGCAGCTATTTGCAGTGAGGATTTGAGAAATAAGTTTAAATCGGTCGTTCTTTAGTCTTGCAAATCTGTCGAGATGCATTCTGTTTTGCAAAACTTCTAGCAAAACTTCTTTTTCCAGCGGACTCTCCGGCTTTTTAATTTTCAATTTTGGCGCCCAAATATCCTGAGTTAAAAGAATTTTCATTTGGTTTTTTGCAATAGTTGGATTTGGACCGCCTTTGAATGTATTTGTATTATTAATTGTGTTGTTAATTGGATTGATAAGCATATTGAGTCCTTTATAAATCATGTACGTTGATTTTATAACGTGTAAATTTATTTTTTTGCTATTTCTTCTATTCAAGAATGAAAATTTGGGTTATAATTATACGGTATGAAACGTTTCTTAAGAAAGCTTTTTTCTAAAGCGGGACTTTTGTTTTTTATTCTGCTGTTAGCTGCGGCAGGTTATTTTTATCGTGGATGGTTTATTGAGCAGTATCATCATGCAAAAGGTATGTATTACATTTACAAAGGGGATAATGCTTATGCTCACGATAATATGGGAAAAACGCTGGATTACTACAGAGCAGGGTTGGAGCTTTATCCGCAGCACTATGAAGCTTGGTTTAACTTAGGCAACATTTACGCTGTGCACGAAGATTATTATTCTGCTGTGGATGCTTACGAGCACGCAATTGCTGCTAACCCGAAATTTGTTATGGCAAGGATGAATCTGGGGATTGTTTATTCGGAAGATTTAGGCTTTTTTGACGATGCGATTAAGCAGTTTGATACAGTTACTAATATAAAACTCCTTAAGTTGTGGATTCCGTTTGTATATAGCAATGTAAAAAGCGTAAAAACCAACAGAGGATTGGCGTATTTCAATAAAGGTGTTGCATACAGACAAAAAGCCTTGTATTTGCCTGTGGAAAAACAATATTTGGCTTATGAGTATTTAGGTAAAGCTATTGAAGCTTATACAAAAGCAAACAAATTCTTGAAAAAAAGCTATGATGTCTATTACAACCGTGCTGTGGCGCATCATTTGCGTGGCGAATATACAGAGGCCGGGTTGGATTATTGCAAGGCTATAGAGATTTCTCCTATGAATTTTGAGGGGCACTACAATCTGGCAGTGCTTTTGCGAAGATTAAATCGCAATAAGGAATCTATTGCGGAACTCGAAAAGGCAGCGTTGTTGATTTCGGAATCCCCGAGTTCTTCTTCTTTACAAACGGCATATATTTTCAATCTCTTAAATGAGGTTACAAGAAGATTTATTACCAGTGACGAATATTACACTCAAAAGCTTTCCGGAGAACCTTCTGTTGGTATAAGCTATACATATATTAACGGCAGAATTGTGGCGGATGATGATTTTGATAAAGCTATGTTGAAAAACTTCAAGAGTTGCGCAGGTTTTGAGTATTTTAAAGAGGACGAATACGATGGACAATAAGAATCTGCATTTTCTGGCAAAGACGTCTGATATTCTTACAAAAGAATTTGATTCTTACGATTTGGTACAGGAACTTACTGTAGTTGTGAAATCATATATTGATGTGAACAGCCTAAATATATATGTTTTTGACCCGAATACTTCCACGCTGAGGAATTATGCGCAGAATTGGTGTGTAATTGATGAGGTTTTGCAAAATGACGTAAAGGAATCTATATACAAGGCTTATGACGAAATTCACGGAAATGATTTTGTTATAAACGGTAAGGCATACAGACTTCCGCAAACGATAAGCGAGATAAGTTTTAAGATAGATTCTTTGTTTATTCCGATTGTGAAGAATGGGATGGTTTTCGGAATTTTGGAATTGGAGTTTAATTCTGAAACTTATGTAGATATGGAATTCTTGTTCCTTATGAAGATATTGGGTGCGCAAGTATCATTGAAGTTGCAGAATATTGTTCTCAATGAGCAGTCACAGATAAATGTTGAGTTTCATGATTCAATGAAAAATATTGCGAAAATCATAGAAACTCAGTACGAACTTAACTATATTGTTCCGTTGATTGGCGAAATGCTTGACAGATTTATATCTGACCACTTGATATATGTATTTTTGAAACAGGATGACGAATTCAAACTTGTATGGCCGAAAGCTTGTAATGACAAAAGAGTATTTGATGTTTTGAAACAATTGGATTCGGATTACGGTCACATATTGACTAATGATGATAAAATTGGTGCGTTTCCGCTTGTATCTGATGATGAAATTACGGGATGTATTGTGGCAAGAAGTATGATTGAAAAGCTTTCTAAACGTGATATTGATTATTTGGAACAGCTTACAAGGCAATCTGCGGCTACGATAAACAGAGCGAACAATTACTCTAAAATCTTGCAGTATGCAACATTGGATGCACTTACAAACTTGAATAACAGACGTCAATTTGAGGTTCGTCAAAAACAAGAAATTGCGATTGCAAAACGTCAGAACAATCCATTATGTGCGATGATGATTGATATTGACTTCTTTAAAAAAGTTAATGATACATATGGCCATGCTGCTGGAGACGAAGTCTTGAGAAGTGTTGCGGGTATAATCAAGGAACATCTTCGTGAATCTGATATTCCTTCAAGGTACGGCGGTGAAGAGTTTGCAGTTTTGCTTCCTTATACAAAGCTGGATGAAGCCAAAATTGTTGGCGAAAGATTGCGCAAGGCTGTTGAAGATGCGATTATTTCTGTTAACCAAGACAGTGTTGACAAAAAAGATATCAATGTCACAATAAGTATGGGCTTGGCGGAGTACAACCGTGAAGAAAGTGGGGAAGAACTCTTTGAAAGAGCCGACAAAGCTTTGTATGATGCAAAAACAGGTGGAAGAAACAGGGTTTGTACAAATGAATAAATTTATTCAAAAATGTAATACATTGGAAGATACGAAACAGCTTGCGGAAAAGTTTGCGAAATTGGTTTGCGAAAAAGGTTGTTTTGTTAATTTATACGGAGAAATCGGAGCCGGAAAGACTGCATTTGTAAGACTTACGGCGGGTGCTCTTGGAATTAAAGAAAAAGTTACAAGTCCGAGTTTTGTTATTTTGAACGAATACCACAGTGCATCCATTCCGGTGTATCATTTCGATTTATACAGATTGGAAAATGTCGGCATATCCACCATTACGGATGAATTGCGTGAATATTCCGAGGGCAGAAAAATAACTTTTGTGGAATGGGCGGAGTTTTCTCAAGGGGAGCTTCCGTTTGACAGAATTGAGATTAATGTAACTTATGACGATGACGACAACAGAATTTATGAGTTCAGTTGCGTCGGGGATAAGTATGAATATGTTATTGAAGGACTAAAACAGTGAAAATGCTTTCTTTTGATACCTGTTTAGATAAGACGTATGTAACCTTATTTGACGGTGTAAATTACAAAAATAAAATAATTTTATCTACCGGAGAAAATTATCACTCCGCATATTTGATTTCAACTATTGTAGAGGTTTTGAAATCTTCCGGCATGACACCTAAAGATTTGGACTGCATTTCAACTGACATCGGTCCCGGAAGTTTCACAGGAATCAGAGCTTGTACGACGGTTGCGAGAATGCTTTCTCAGCAATTAGGCATTAAGGCGGTCGGCATATCTTCTTTGGAGATTTTATCTAAAATCCTCGGTGGAGATGATTTAGTTGCTCTGGATGCAAGGAAGAACAAGGCATATATTTATGACGGAGAAATTTTGGGTGCAGTGGAGCTTGAAAAAGTAGACGAAATGGTTAAGGGCAGAAGATTGATAACAGACAACAGTTTGTTTGAAAGATTGAGTGCTTTTGCATCCGAAGCGGTTTCTTACCAACAGGGTGAATATCAGTTGGGGCAAATTCTTTCCGAGTTGGCGTTCAAAAAACTTGAACAAGGTGAGAATTCTGATTGGCGCAGTCTTAAGCCGTTATACATCCAACCGCCACCTGTTTTCGGAAAGTAAGATTGAATTTAGAAGCGAGGTTTTGTTATGTATTATCAGGGATTAATCAACAAGTATAGAAAATATCTTCCGGTTAGTGAATCAACCCCTATTGTTACTCTTAATGAGGGGAACACTCCTTTAATCAAAGCGGACAATCTTGCTAAGAAAATCGGATTGGAATGCAATGTCTATCTGAAATTTGAAGGCTGCAATCCTACAGGCAGTTTTAAAGACCGTGGTATGACAATGGCTGTAACCAAGGCGAAAGAAGCGGGCGCAGGTGCGATTATATGTGCTTCTACCGGAAACACTTCTGCATCAGCTGCTGCTTATGGTGCAAAGGCAGGTATAAAAACCTTTGTGCTTATTCCGGATGGTTATATTGCTTTGGGTAAACTTTCTCAGGCGATGATGTACGGTGCGGAAATTATTGCAATTCAAGGAAACTTTGACCAAGCGCTTGAATGCGTTAGAACAATTTCCGATACTCATCCTATAACTCTTGTGAATTCTGTTAATCCGTTCAGAATTGAAGGTCAAAAAACCGGAGCTTTTGAGGTTTGTGATGCTCTCGGGAAAGCTCCTGATTACCACTTTATTCCAGTTGGGAATGCAGGAAATATTACTGCATATTGGAAAGGTTATAAAGAATACAAATCTGCCGGAGTTATTCAAAACTTACCGAAAATGATGGGTTATGAAGCAGAAGGTTCTGCAGCAATTGTACGTGGAGAAAGAATTTTCAATCCGGAAACTCTCGCAACTGCTATAAGAATTGGAAATCCTGCAAGTTGGAAACAAGCTGAAGCAGCTCGTGATGAAAGCAATGGCAAAATTGGTTGTGTCTCAGATGAAAAAATTGTAGAAGCATACAAACTTTTGGCTTCAACAGAAGGTGTTTTGTGCGAACCGGCGAGCGCAGCATCTGTTGCAGGTCTTATTCAGGTACAAGCGCAGGGGCTTGTAAAAGAAGGTTCAGATATTGTTTGTGTATTAACCGGAAATGGCTTGAAAGATCCGGATAATGCGATAAAATATTCGAATTCCGGTGTTAAAAAGACATCTGCAGAAATTAATGACGTACTCAAAGTGATGGGGTTCTAAAAAATGCTTCGCAAGGATTTTATTGATGTAAAAAGGGTTGTAATTAAACTCGGTACAAACGTTTTGAGAAATGAAGACGGCGAAATTGCTCTTTCAAGAATATATTCGTTCATTGAAGATATTTCTAAACTGGTAAAATCTGGTAAAGAGGTTATCTTGGTAACCAGTGGTGCAGTCGGACTCGGCAAGAAAAAACTTAATCTTGAAACGACAGAAGGTGACGGCGTTAAGCAGGCATGTGCGGCTGTTGGTCAGAGTCGTTTGATGTCTTTTTATGAAAATGGGTTTGGAGTATACAGAATCCCGATTGCTCAAATTTTGTTGACAGAAGACGATTTTTCGTTGAGACACCGTTATTTGAGCTTGAGAACCACGCTGAACAAACTTATTGAGTTAGGTGTACTTCCTATCATTAACCAAAACGACACGGTTTTAACGGTTCAACCAAACGATAAATTTGCAGGAATGAAGGTTTGCTTTGCGGATAATGACAAACTTTCAGCTCTTGTTGCTAGTGAACTTGATGCTGATTTGTTGATTCTGCTTACGGATATAAACGGATTGTATACAGCTAACCCTAAAACACATCCTGATGCTAAATTGATAAAAGAGGTCAACTGTGTAACTGATGAAATCCTCGCTCTTGGAACAGATGCTTCGGAAGGCGGAAGAGGCGGTATGAAAACCAAGCTTGAGGCAGCCAAGCTTGTTACAAGATTTGGTGGAAAAGTTCTTATTGCAAACGGAAAAGAACCTTACGTTCTCAGCAGAATTTTTGCAGAAGAAGATTTGGGAACGATGTTTATTCCAACAGATGAAAATTTGTCCGGTAAAAAGCGTTGGATTGGTTACGCAACAAATGTTATCGGAAAAATTGTAGTAAACGAGGGTGCTAAAAAAGCTATTCTGGAAAATTGTACAAGTCTTTTGCCTGTTGGCATAATTCGTATAGTCAACGAATTTAAGCAAGGTGAGGTTGTGTCAATTTGTGATGAAAACGATGTTGAATTTGCTAGAGGAATGGTTAACTATAATTC
>CAKVMU010000028.1 GCA_934773085.1 uncultured Candidatus Melainabacteria bacterium | reverse complement strand
GTGTTTGGGGAGGCAAATGCTGTCCTTGCCGGAGATGCACTTTTGACTTATGCGCCTCAAACTATTATTGAAAAATCAATGGGGCTTTCAGCAGAACAATTGGTAAAAATCATTCATGAATATACAAAATTTGGCGGTGCGTATGGTTTGATTGCAGGTCAAGTTGTCGATATAGAGTCTGAAGGCGGAAAGTATGTAAAATCTCCGGAAGAAACTTTAGATTTTATACACCTTAATAAAACGGCTGTGTTATTCAGATTGGCGGTGAGAACAGGAGCTATTATTGCTAATGCTACAGAAGATGAATTCAATAAAATGGATGAATTTGCTAAAAAATTCGGGTTAGCATTCCAAATTTATGATGACATAATGGATGAAATTTCTACTTTTGAAGAATTGGGTAAAACTACCGGAAAAGATAAAAACAGCGGGAAACTCACTTATGTGTCACTTTACGGGCTTGAAGAGGCCAAAAATAAATTCCGCTCGCTAATTGAAGAATGTTATGGTATAATCGACAAGTATCATTCTGAAATCTTGAGTGGGATTTTGGATAAATTAAAAAATAGAATTTTGGGAGTTTAAATGAATTACAGTCATATTTACAATACGGGCTATGAAGTGATTTTTGTTGCTTTTTCCGGAATTATTGCAGCACAAGTTGTGAAATTTTTCTTTCATCTTCTTGTAAAAAGACAAGTTGATTTAAGATTGTTTACAACAACCGGAGGAATGCCAAGTTCTCACGCAGCAGGAGTTATGGGACTGTCTACTACGGTTGGGCAAATCTGCGGATTTAGTTCTATTGAGTTTGCAATCGCTTTAGGATATGCGTTTATTGTAATGTATGATGCTGCAGGAGTTCGTCGAGCAGCCGGCAAGCAGGCGGCATGCCTAAACAGAATTATTATGGACGTTTATAAACAGGAATTAAAAGAAGCCGGAGGAAAGCTTAAAGAATTGTTGGGACACACTCCGTTGCAAGTTGTTGTTGGCGCATTGTTTGGCATCGCTTATTCTTATTATATTCATTTGACACTAAAGAATTTAGTTGCTGTGGGGTAAAAATTTAAAGTGGAATGGTTGAAAGGTTGAGAAGTTGAAAGGTTCCTTAAGTTCGCAAAAGCTCACATAATACATTTGTGACCAGCGAGAACAAAATGAACTTTTCAACCTTTTCGCTGTTCAACTGTTCAACTAAAAACGCTAGGCTAGTAGTTTTACTTCCCCCTCCCCCTCTGTACCGCAGGTCATTAAAATTTGTAGTGTTGACCTACCAATAAAAATACATTTACCCCCCCCCCTGTGTTCTAAGATTACTTTGGAGTTTTACTTAAGGTTGAGATTATATTTACCCCTTGCGTTAGAAATTTGTTTATATTAGAATCTTACATGTCAGAAAAAACCCACAATTGAATAAACTGTTAATGCCTGTTTTGGGTGTTTTTTATTGTTAGTTATTCGATTGTCAAAATAAAACAAAATCAAGTAGAACACTATATGTAAAAAAGAAAGGTTTAGCATGTCAGAAGAAAAAAATGAAATGGTAAATGAAGTTACCGCAGAAGCTACAGAAGTTGTTGAAGAAACAGCTGCAGCTGAAGCTGTTGAAGCAGAAGAAAATGTAACTGAAGTTCCTGCAAGAAGACAGCGTTCAAGAAAGAAAAGAGTAGAAACTCAGGAAGTAAAACCTGAATCAGAATGGAAAGAACAAGTTGTTCAAATCCGCCGTGTAACAAAAGTTGTTAAAGGTGGTAAGAAATTAAGTTTCAGAGCAATTGTTATTGTTGGTAATAAAAAAGGTCAAGTTGGTGTTGGTTGTGCAAAAGCTTCAGAAGTTATTATTGCTATTCAAAAAGCTATTGCAGATGGAAGAAAGAACCTTATTACAGTTCCTATCTTCAAAACAACAATTCCTCACCCTATTACAGGTAAATCTGGTGCTGGTGCAGTTATGTTAAGACCTGCATCTCAAGGTACAGGTATTATTGCAGGTGGTGCAGTTCGTTCAGTTCTTGAACTTGCAGGTATTGAAAATATTCTTTCAAAATCATTAGGTTCAAAATCACCTCTTAACGCTGCTAATGCTACATTGGATGCTCTTAAATCATTAAGACCGTTCACAGAAGTAGCTAAAAAACGTGGCTTAACAATGGCTGAATTATTAAACTAGCAGGCTATTTTATTTATAGTTTGAAATAGTAAAGTAAATCTAAGAAGTAAAGGATAAAAAAATGGCAAAGACAAAACAAATTAAAATAAAACTTGTAAGAAGTTTAATCGGATGCTCTGAAGCTCAACGTAAAGTTGCACAAGCTTTGGGTTTGAAGAAACTTAATCAGGTAGTAGAACATAATGACAGCGATACAATCAAGGGTATGGCTAACAAAATTTCTCACTTGGTAGAAGTTACAGAAGCATAGGACAGTAGTTCTAAAACAGTTAAAAAATAAATGAAAGAGGAAATAAAAATGGCAGATAAAATTTTATTGGAAGATTTGAGACCTGCTGAAGGTGCAACAGGCAAATCTAAAAGAGTAGGCAGAGGTCGTTCTTCAGGACATGGTAAAACTTCTTGCCGTGGTAACAACGGTGAAGGTCAACGTTCAGGAAGCAGCGCTAAAAGAGGTTTTGAAGGCGGACAGATGCCGGCTTACAGAAGATTGCCGAAATTGAAAGGTTTCCAAATTATCAATTCAAGAAAATATGCTCAAATCAATGTTGGCAGACTTGCTGAATTGAAGATTGATGAAATTTCATTGGAATCATTGAAAGAAATCAGAAAAGCACATCCTTCTTGCGATGGTTTGAGAATTCTTGGTAATGGTGAAATTAAGAAAGCTATTACAGTTAAGGCTGATTACGTAACACCATCAGCAAAAGAAAAAATTGAAGCAGCAGGCGGAAAGGTTGAATTAGTATAATGGTTGCAAATGGCGGAATGAGAATGCCTACGACGGCTGATTTGATGTCAATGTGGAATGCTTCCGGACTGAAAGAAAAATTGATTTTTACTTTCGGAATGTTAGTATTGTTCCGTTTTGGTATCCATCTTCCGATTTTTGGCATTAACAACGAAATTTTTGCAAGAATTGCTTCCGGAAACAATATCTTAGGTTTCTTGGATTTGTTCACAGGTGGTGCACTTGGAAAAGTTTCAATATTTGCGCTTGGTATCGGACCTTACATCACATCATCAATCATAATGCAGCTTATGGCTGTTATTATACCGGCGCTTGAAAAGTTGCAGAAGGAAGACGGTGAAGCCGGAAGAAGAAAACTTTCTCAGTATACAAGAGTATTTACTGTTGTGTTGGCAGTTTTCCAATCCATAATCTTTATGGCTTACTTGTCACATCTTCCGGGTTCAATTACAGCGGGTGTAAATCACACAATGTTCTACATCTCTTCAATCATTACTTTAACAGCAGGATCTATTTTAGTAATGTGGATGTCAGAATTGATTACAGAAAAAGGTATCGGAAACGGTGGTTCTTTAATCATCTTTGTCGGTATTCTTTCCGGAATTCCGTTGTATTCATCAAGAACATGGCAGATGGTAGCAAATGAATCTGCTCTTATGTGGGGCTTGGTTGCATTGCTCGTGATATTCTTCATAACAATGGTATTCATTGTTGTTATGCAAGAAGCAATTCGTAAAGTTATCATTGTCAATCCGAAGCGCCAAGTCGGAAACAAAGTTTACGGTGGAGTGAATACTTTTATTCCATTTAAGCTTAATCCGGGTGGTGTAATGCCTATTATCTTTGCGGTTGCAATTCTCTTATTCCCGTCTACAATTCTTTCAGTTGTAGGACAGGCTAAGTTGCCTGAGGGTTGGGTATCAAATATGGTTATGACATTGAACCAATTCTTCAATCCGAGCGGGTTGACGTATTATGTCATATATTTTGTAATGATTGTTGCATTAACATTTTTCTATGCTTCAATTATGCCGAATATGCAGCCAAAAGACATAGCAGATAACCTCAAAAAATATGGCTCATCAATTCCTGGGATAAAACCGGGAAGACCGACAGCTGAGGCTTTGGATAAAATTTTAACCAAAACAACATTTATCGGTGCTATGGCTTTGGGTGTTATTGCTTTGATACCAGCATTTGCAAGTTATGTAACAAAGATAACAACATTCCAAGGTATTGGTGCTACATCTCTTATCATCATGGTCGGTGTTGCGCTTGATTTGATAAATCAGGTAAAGACTCACCTTTTGGCAAGAAATTATGAATCATTCTTAAAAGAATAATTAAGTAATTTATATTAAGAAAAGAGGAGTAAGTAATTTACTCCTCTTTTTTGTTATGAACTTCAACAGTTTCTTTTGAGGAGTAATATGTTAACGACAAGTAGAGATTAATCAAAAAGAAAAGCCGGAAATTATTTTCCGGCTTTCGTTTAGAATAAACGTACATTTTTTGAGTCTTACCAGTAGCTTTGGAATTATAGTAAGTTCAAAGCGATACTTGGGGTTTGGTTTGCTGTTGCAAGAAGTGTTGCTGCAGCTTGTTGAAGAATTTGAGATTTGATGTAGTTTGAAGATTCTTCTGCGACATCTGCATCTCTCAATGTAGACAATGAAGAAGTGATGTTTTCAGATTGAACCCCGATAGATTCAATTGCTGATTCGATTCTGTTCTGTGCAGCACCTAATGTAGTTACACGTCCTGAAATCTCATTAATTACTTCATCAATTTTGTCCAACATTGTATTAGCCGCTGTACCGTTTTCTAAGCCGGCGCATTTTTTAGCAACGGCATCTTTATCTTCTTTGAATAGAGCTTTAATATTTGCTTCTTTAAACAAATCATCTTTTAAAACGATTTGGCTGTCGTTTGAGCTATAAAGACCAACTTGAAGAGAAATATCACTCATAGAACCGTCCATCATCTTCAAACCGTTAAATTCGCAGTTTGCAGAGATACGGTCAACTTCTTCCAGTCTTGCAGTGATTTCTGATTGGATTGCTTTTAATGATTGTGAACCATAAGTTCCGTTTGCAGCTTGTTCAGTCAAATCTCTGACACGTTGTAAGTGAGAAGTTACCAATGAATAAGTATCTTCCAATGTTGTTAACATATCAGCACCGGTAGCTGCGTTGTCTGCTGCAACATCCAATGAACCCAACTGAGTTTCCCAGTTTCTTGCGATAGAATAACCTGCAGCGTTGTCTGATGCGTGGTTAATTTTGTAACCGGTGGTCATTCTTTCAATAGCAGTGTTCAAAGATTTTGTTGCTTTGCTCAAATTCCCTTGAGCTACGATTGACGAAATGTTTGTGTTAATTGTAAGTGCCATTTTATAACTCCTTTCTGGCTCTTGCATCCCTCTAAGACGCTTCCTTGCTTGTCCTATATTTTCTTAATTCCACATCTCAAATTTTAATAACGCATAGGAGTTACTTTTTTTACAATTTGTTACATTTGAGGTCTGAGAACCTTATTAGTGCTATACTTTTTATTGAGAATAGGAGTGGACTATGGGAAGAATTGTGATAGATAATAATCGTTGCAAATCATGTTATTTGTGCGTAAACACTTGCCCTAAGGGACTTATAAAGAAATCAACAAAGACAAATCGTCTTGGGGATTATCTTGTAGAGTTTGATGACAAAAACGGTGAATGCATCGGTTGTGCTATGTGTGCCAAAAGATGTCCGGATATGGCAATAGTAGAAGTTTACAGATAGAGGTAATATATAAATGTCTGATGAAAAAGTTTTGATTAAGGGAAATTATGCGATAGCGCAAGCGGCTGTAAATGCTGGTTGTCAGTGCTATTTCGGTTATCCGATTACACCACAGACTGAGATTGGTGAATATTTGAGTGCAAAAATGCCAGAATTAGGCAGAGCTTATGTTTGTGCTGAAAGTGAATTGGCGGCTATAAATATGGTTATAGGTGCGGTATCAACCGGTGTAAAAGCTATGACAACGTCTTCATCTTGTGCTGTATCATTGATGCAAGAGGCGCTTTCATACGCTGCTTCTGATGAGGTGCCGGTTGTTTTGGTAAACGTTATGAGAGCTGGCCCGGGGTTAGGATATATTTATCCGGCACAAGGGGATTATAATCAATCTGTTTACGGTGGCGGTAACGGTGACTATAAAATTATTGTGTTGGCGCCATCAACAGTTCAGGAGTGTATTGATTTGACATACAGAGCATTTTATCTTGCTCAAAAATACAGAAATCCTGTTATATTGTTAGCTGACGGATTGTTGGGACAAATGATGGAGCCTGCTTCTTTTGGTAAAAATCCTTATCCGGAAGTTGATGTGTCATCTTGGGCTCTTTCTGGTGCAAAAGGTAGAGATTCCAGAGCAATATATTCTTGTGCAACTAGTGAAAAAGGACAAAATCAGCACATTTATGATTTGTTTAAAAAGTTTGAAGTTATTACAGAGAACGAAACTTCTTATGACGAGTTTGAAGCAGAAGATGCGGATATTATTTTGACAGCATTTGGTTCTATGACAAGAAATATCAAGGCTGCAATGAAAGTGTTGAGAGCAAAAGGTATTAAAGCCGGTTGTTTGAGACCGATTACTCTTTCACCATTCCCACACAAGAGAATTAGTGAGTTAGCGGCTCAAGGTAAGAATTTTGCTGTTGTGGAAATAAATATGGGGCAGATGTTTAAAGATGTTAAATACGCTGTGAACGGCAAATCTGAGGTTTATTTGATAAACAGACCTGTAGGAGAGTGGTTGAGTGTAGAAGAAATTGTTGCTTCTGTAGAAAAGAAAGTAGGTTGTTATGCAGCAAGTGTTTAGTATTCCAAAATCTATGAAAAAAGACTTCCGTTATACATTCTGTCCCGGATGTGATCACGGAATAGCAATAAGACTTGTAGGCGAACTTTTAGATGAGATGAATCTTAGAGAAAAGACAATTTGTTCTTCAGCTATCGGGTGCTCAGTTTTTATATATGACTTTTTAGATGTTGATTGTGTGGAAGCTCCTCACGGCAGAGCTTGTGCTTCTGCAACAGGTGTTAAAAGAGCAAGACCTGACAAGTTTGTATTTACTTATCAAGGTGACGGTGACTTTGCATCTATTGGTTTGGCAGAATCAATGCACACGGCGTTAAGAGGCGAGTGTGTTTCTGCAATTTGTATTAATAATACGACTTATGGTATGACCGGCGGACAGCTTGGACCTACAACTATAATGGGGCAGGTTACAACAACATCTCCGAACGGACGAAACAGAGAATATTACGGATATCCTATTAAAATCGCTGAACATATTGCTTTGTGCGACGGAACAGCATTTTCAGCCAGAGTCGCATTGGATACAATTCCGCATATTAATCAGGCAAAACAAGCTCTTAAGAAAGCTTTCGAAGTTCAAGAAAAAGGTTTGGGCTTCGGGTTCGTAGAAATTTTGTCATCTTGCCCAACTAACTGGCATATGACTCCAGAACAAGCTCACGAGAGAGTTAAAAATGAAATGATGCCTGTGTTCCCGTTAGGGGTATACAAAGATGTAACTGCGGAGGAAAAATAACCATGGAAAAGAATTTTATATTAGCAGGTTTTGGAGGTCAAGGTGTTCTTCTGGCAGGGACAATCCTTGCGAATGCGTTTATGTTAGAAGGTAAAAATGTAACTTGGTACCCTTGTTACGGTGCTGAGATGCGTGGTGGAACCGTAAACTGCGAAATAGTTGTTTCTGATACAGAAGTAAGTTCTGTTCATAAACAAGATACAGATTTTGCGTTGGTGTTGAATCAGCAGTCATTTGATAAATTTGTTCAAAGAGTTAAAGCAGGAGGCACTATTGTTGCAAACTCTACGCTTGTGGCAGAATCAAGACCAAGAGCTGATATCAAATATGTTTTTGCACCGATGACTCAACCTGCAAACGAATTGGGTAATGGAAAAGTTACAAATATGGTTGCGCTTGGGGTATTGTCATCAGCTTGTGATTTGGTATCAAAGGAATTTCTTGCAAAAGGGCTGGAAAAAGTTCTGGGTGAGAAGAAAAAAGCACTATTACCGCTGAACTTAAAAGCTTTGGAAATAGGTGCCGGCTCTTTGGTTAAATCTTAAGCCATATAATCCAGAATTGCGCCTCCAATTTCTTCGTTCGGGTCGAAGGGGCAGTCTTTCGGTGGATTTATCGCATTTTGTATAAGCATTGTCCAGAGAGGTCCAAAGCCATCCGGAACCTTTGTTTTTCGATAAATTCCTGCAAGATAGGTTTGTATGTTTGGAGATTTTGTAGAATTGTATTTTGAAAGTTGCGGGTATAAATCTGCAACTTTTTTTGGCTCACATCCCTCATCCAACATTAAATTCAATGTGTATAAATCTTCTAAAATCTCATCTTCTGATTCAGAATTTTCCAACGAGTTTTTGATAGTTGAAAGATTCTTTTTTGATTTAATTCTTTCTTCATCAAAGACACAATAATTTCTGGATTGATTTGGATAAGTTACTCTTAACATATTCAAATTCTAGCTTAAAAGAAAATAAAATACAAAGCTCCTAGGGCAAAAGCCGGAACAAATGGCAAATATAGCGGAGTTTGTTCGTTTCTAAGACTTCGTAATATAAGTATAGCAAGCATAATCCCCAATGCTGCAAGCAAAGCAAGCATTCCGTATTGAATCAATAAGACATCAAAAGAACATCTGTATAACAATAAGGCTGTTAAAATAAATAAAACAAACAAAATGCAAACAGGTTTATTATTTCTTTTGTATTGATTGTATATGAAAGCTGGAATTACAAAAAGCATAGAGGCTATAAATGAATAAGCAAAGAAAGGTATAAGATTCTGCAACCCGAAGCATGCGCCCAAAGCGCCGGCAACATACGTGTCGGCTTCTCCCATTGCTCGACTTTTGGAAAACAATTTTCCGGCATGGGCAATGAGCTCAATTACTCCTGCTCCAATAATTAGCCCTAGTAATGAATTTATGAAAGCCGGAATATTTAATCCATTTGAGAACAGATTGAATACGAGTGCAATAACACCAAGTCCGATTGCGATATTGCAATCAACGGACTGTTCCTTGATATCAGTTGCTGTCATTATAATAAGAGCAGAAATAATTATGAATCCGAAAATAGTGTTCCAAGAAATTCCGAATTTAAGGAACGTAAGCGCATATAATAACATTGTCAGCAGTTCAATTATAGGATATTGAATACTGATTTTTTCTTTGCAAAAATGACACTTTCCTCTTAAAAATATATATGAAATAACCGGAATGTTGTGCCATAGGTATAATTTGTGGTTGCATTTCGGACACTTAGAAGGTGGAAAAACAATACTTTCGCCGCTCAGAGAACGCAAAATTACGACGTTAAAAAAGCTTCCCATACATAGTCCGATAATACAAATCCATAGCAGAATGTAATTGTTAAGACTCATTTTTTGCTCCGGATTCTTCTTCAATCATGCTGTACAGATTGCTAAAAATTCGCTTCATTCTTCTGGAAACAGCCATTTGACTGAGGTTTAACTTCTCTGCGATTTCTTTTTGACTCATGTCTTTGTTGTAGTATAAGTCTAAAAGAATTCTTGATTCTTGTGGTAGTTTTTCCATTATCTCTGAAAATATAATTTTTGCATCGGCTAAATCTGCACTGTCTTTATATTCTTTTTTTGTAAGTACTTCTTCATAACCAAGACTGTCATCATCTCCAAAAACTTCATCAAGCGAAACGGTGGAACGCCTTCTGTCCATTTGTAATGCGAAGTCAACATCTTTTGTCGGAATACTTAGCGCAGATGCAACATCCTCGCTGGTTAAGGCTTCCAACTCTTCTTGGGTTAAGGATTGTGTAAAATTATTTATACGAATCGACAATTCTTGGATATGTCTTGGAACACGGATTGTATTCAGTTTGTCACGAAGATAGTGTTTCATTTCTCCGATTATTAAGTGACCTGCATAAACTCTAAAATTATCATTTTTTTCTTTTGAAAAATTGTCAATAGCTTTTAAAAGACCGATATAACCGGCTTGTACCATATCTTCAATAGGGTCGGTTGCACGTCTTGCGATTGTTTTGGCGATATGTTTAACAACAGGAACCATCTGGGCAACAATTAAAGATTTTAATTTTGCCTGTTTTTTGGGATTGCCAGTTGAGTGGTATGCTTCAAGCCACTCAGAAATTTTTTCATAGGTTTCGCCACCTGTCGTATTCTTAACCAAAGCTATATCTCCGCTTGCTCAATGTCTATGATAGCATAATCAAACGTTATTATCAATTTACAGGTAAAATATTAAATTGATAACAAAGTCTGCAATAAGCATATAGACAGTGGAAAGTACCGCTGCTCGTGTGGTTGAAATGCCTACGTCTTTTGCGCCGCCTTTTGTCTCATAGCCTTGGGTTGCACAAACCAACGCTATGAGGATTCCGAAAACGAATGCTTTTAATAGACTGATGTAGATGTCTTTTGTGCTTAACCACAACCAAACGGAGGTTATGTATCTTGCAGGATGAAGTCCTATCGTGTAGTGCGAAACTAATAGACCCCCAAGAATACCGACAAGTTCTGCAATAAGTACAACCATTGGAACAGTGATTGCAGAGGCCAGAATTCTCGGAGAGAAATAATAACCGACAGGTTCGACTTTTAATGTTTTGATTGCATCAACTTGAGATGTAACTTTCATGTTTGCTATTTCGGCAGAAATTGCGGTTCCTGCTCTTGCGCCAATGGCTAATGCTACGAACCCTGGGGCAATTTCTCTTATCATAACTACTGCAATTGAGCCTCCGACGTAAGCTTCAGCTCCAGTCATTAAGAATTGTTTTGATACTTGGATTGCAATTACGGCAGCTGATACAAAAACTATGACAAGCGAGATTACTAAGGAATCATAACTTATAGCGGCTGCTTGTGCCAAAATGGTCGAAAATCTTGCACGTCCGGTTACTACGTACTTGACGCTCAGGTAAAGATTTTCCATGCACTTTCCCAGAAAATTAATCATACTATCAATTATAAATCTAAGGATTAACTTTTGTAAAGGTTTAACGAAAAAACGGCAAAAAATTTGGATTAAACGTTTTTAATAATATATGTTCAGTGTGGAGGCAGTAATATGACTTTTCAAATAAATGGTCAAAAGGGAATTTATGACGGAGTTGTTAAAGACGATTCTGTAAGATATGGAAGGAATGCCGCAAGCAATAATTATATGTATATGCTTAAACCGATTGTTAATGAAACTCATACAACTGCTCCGGTATTGGATTTTATGCCTACAGAGGAAGCTGATGAAAAGAATCAAGCTAAGATTAATGAATTTATAAAGTCTAATGATGAATACTTAAATTCACTTCCACCTTTGGAATACGAATATCGTTATATGCCGGAGAATGGTAAAATTGATACAAAATCCTTAATGGGCGCTGCGTATGAAGAGATTTTAGCAAAAGAAGTGCCGGTGGATGTATTTAATTCAAGATATTCTCTTTCGGACGATATGACGGCAGAGGCTATGGATATAAACAAAGACGGAAAAATAGATTTAGGCGAATATAGTACAAGTATTCTTGCTGCTGACGTTTTGAGTAAAGGCACAACAGACCCTACAAAAGTTGATGGAACAATTAATTCAAAGGGTTTAAATGCAGTGCTTGAATACTCAAAGAAAAGCAGAGCGGAAGCGGCTGCTAAATTGTACTCAAGCTTATATAATGCACATAAACTCAATGAAGCATACAATGAATTTACATCCGATGAAAACAATTTGGTAAAATAGCACGATAGAGTTTGAAATCTTTTTTTTACACGTGATATAATGAAGTAAAGAAAAATGTTTTTAGGAGGGTTCATATATGAGCGAGGTTACGATTAACGAGGTTAATGGTGTTGATATTGTGCAATATCAGCCAAAAGGTGTTTGCTCAAAAATGATGCAATTCAGGATAAAAGACGATATTATTCAAGGTGTTGAATTCGTGGGCGGATGCAACGGAAATTTGAGCGGTATCGGAATTTTGGTTAAAGGAATGCATGTAAAAGACGTTATCGAAAAACTTCAGGGTTTGCCTTGCGGTAGTCGTCCGACAAGTTGTCCGGATCAGTTGTCCAAAGGTTTAATTGCGTATTTAGAACAAAAACAGGCAGTAAAGGCATAATTAATGAAACATCAAGTTACACTTATAAAAGGGGATGGAATCGGACCGGAGATATCTGATGCAGTGTTGAAAAT
>CAKVMU010000027.1 GCA_934773085.1 uncultured Candidatus Melainabacteria bacterium | reverse complement strand
CATATATTCATAGATTATTCCTCAATTTTTTATCAAAATACGCTATTGTGTTCCCAATACCTTCTTCAAAAGAAACAGTTGGTTCCCAATCCAAATATTTTTTTGCCAATGTTATATCCGGTTTTCTCTTTATCGGGTCATCGGACGGAAGTGGCTTAAATACAATGTTTGACTCAGAATTTGTCATTTTTTTTATACTTTCTGCAAACTCTAATATAGTCCTTTCGGAAGGATTTCCTAAATTAACCGGCCCATTGAAACCAATTGGATTTTCCATCATTTTTACAAGTCCACTCACTAAATCGGAAACATAGCAGAATGACCGTGTTTGAGAACCATCACCGTAGATTGTAATATCTTTTCCTGAAAGAGCCTGTATTATAAAATTTGAAACCACACGACCATCATTTATGTCCATATTTGGTCCGTATGTGTTAAAAATTCTTACAATTCTGGTATCCAAGCCGTACTGGCGATGATAATCAGCTATAAGCGTTTCTGCGCAACGTTTTCCTTCATCATAACAGCTTCTTATCCCAATTGGGTTTACATTTCCCCAATAGTCTTCTTTTTGCGGATGACAAAGCGGATTTCCGTACACTTCACTTGTTGATGCTTGTAAAACACGGGCATTATTAGCTTTTGCCAATTCCAACATATTCAGAATGCCCAGAACTGATGTTTTAGTCGTTTTAATTGGGTCAGCTTGATAATGTGGCGGACTTGCCGGACAAGCTAAGTTATAGATTTCATCGACTTTCGCTGAAAAAGGCTCTGTAACATCGTGTTGAACAAGCTCAAAATTCTTTACACCGACAAATTTTTCAATATTCTTAAGCAAACCTGTGTAAAAATTGTCCATACAGATTACGTAATGTCCGTCAGAGATAAGTTTTTCGCATAAATGGCTGCCTATAAACCCAGCCCCGCCTGTTACAAGAACTCTTTTAGTCATTGGACATTCCACTCAATTTCTTTTCCCAATTATAAGCAGTCTCAATACTGTCTTCTATTGTACGAGAAGGCTTCCAGTTCAAAACTGACTTAGCTTTTTTTGCGTTTGCATAAAGTTTTGCAGGGTCTCCAGCTCTTTTTTCAACAATCTCTACCTTGATTTTCTTGTTAAGAACTTTTTCGCATGTGTCAAAAATATTTTTTACACTGTCGCCCTTCTCCGTTCCGAGATTAAATACATCCGACTTGTTTTCACGCTTCAAATACTCAAGAGCTAACCTGTGAGCCTCTGCCAAGTCTTCTACATTCACGTAATCCCTTATACAAGTACCATCCGGAGTGTCATAGTCATCACCGAAAATTTTAAAAGTCTTACCTTCACCAAACGTAGATTTCAAAATATTCGGAATCAAATGTGTTTCCGGCTCGTGCCATTCACCAATTCTGGAGTCTGAGTCACATCCTGCGACATTAAAATAGCGCAGTTTTACAGATTTCAAACCATACGCAGAGTCATAATCCTTCATAATCATCTCTACCATTAGTTTTGATGTTCCGTATGGATTAATCGGATTTTGCGGATGTTTTTCATCCATCGGGACATAAACCGGTTCACCGTATGTCGCACAGGTTGAAGAAAATACGATTTTCTTAACATTGTGTTTTATCATAGTGTCCAGAAGGTTCAATGTGCCAAAAGTATTATTTCTAAAGTATTTTGCAGGGTTATGAACTGATTCGCCCACAAGTGAATATGCAGCAAAATGGATTACCGCATCAATCGGATATTCACTGAAAACAGCCTCAACATCAGCAATATTCTTTAAATCACCTTTTACGAACTTCACATCGCCAATTTTTTGCAACGTTTCAATCGTTTCAATATGACCGGTTTCTAAATTATCAAAGATAACCACATCATATCCGGCTTGTATAAACCTCAATGCCGTGTGACTTCCTATATATCCTGCACCACCTGTTATAAGTATCATTTACTCTTCCCCCTGTAACTCCTTCTTTCATCCTAACACAAAATTTGAATATTAATCATCATCTACAAAATTTTACTTTTTTATAAACACGTGATTGTTGGGTTCTAGCCACACTTTGTTAAATTTTGTAAACATATCCAGCCACATGCGTTACTAACTTTTCAACATGTGGAATTAAAAAAGTATAGGTTAGAACGGAATCGTACTTGGAGACGAACCAAAGGAGTAAAAGATGGCACTTACAATTAATACAAATTTATCTTCAATAACAGCTCAGTCAAACTTAAACAAAGCGACTAAGTCTTTAAATCAGTCAATCGAAAGAATGACTACCGGTTACAAGATTAACCACGCATCAGATAACGCTGCAGGTTACTCTATTTCCAAAAACTGGGAAACACAAATCAGCTCACTTGATATTGCTGCTGACAACGCTGCAACAGGCGCAGATATGTTAACCACTCTTGAAGATACATATTCACTTATTTCATCTCACTTGCAACGTGTAAGAGACTTGACCGAACAAGCTGCAAACGGAACATACGGGGATGCTTCAAAAGATGCCATCGAATCAGAAATGACTGCAAGACTTGAAGAAGTTAACAGAATAGTTGCAAACTGCGAATTCAACGGTCTTAAAATGATGGATGGTTCTCTCAGCGATATCGATTTACAAGTTGGTTTGTACAGCAATGCTGACAGCAGAATCACACTTCAAGATACTTTGTTCGCTAAAGCTGACATTAAAACATTGTTCGGCGAAGAGCTTGCGGATGTTGCAAAAAAATGCTCCGGTAAAGACACCGCTGCAACTGCAAGTTCTATGCTTACTAAGATTGATGAAGTAATTAACGGAATTTCCGGACGTGTAACAACACTAGGTTCCGCACAAAACAGAATTGAATCAGCAGTTGAGTCAATCGGTGTTCAGTCAGAAAACCTCACTTCTTCTTTGTCAACATTGAGAGATGCAGATGTCGCTGAAGAATCTTCAAACTATATCAAATCTCAAATTCTTCAACAAGCTGCAGCAACACTTCTTGCAACTGCAAACCAAAGCCCAAGTATCGCTTTAAATTTGATTTAGAAAAATATAGGTATCACACGAATGCAAAAGAGATAGGATTTTTATCCTGTCTCTTTTTGTTTGCGCAAGCTTTATCAGCATAAAAATTGATAAAATTTGTAAACATGTCAAATCCAAGTAATTCATTTAAAATATATTAGTGCGATAATTATATCATTGAGGTCAACTGTTGCCCTCTGCAAGAGAAAAGAGTTTATTGACAATCAATTTTATTGATTCAACAAGGATTTACAAAACAAAGGAATTTGAGAATGACAAATATAAATGTGTGCTTGGCTTGTGACGATGCATATTCGATTTATGCAGGGGTTGTAATTGCATCCATTCTAAAAAACGCAAAAGAAACAGAAGATATCACAATTTATTTATTAGATGGCGGAATTTCTGAAAAACGTAAACAGGAAATTGAATCATTAAAAGAGATAAAAAAATGCGATATCAAATTCATTTCTGTTGATGAAAACTTGTATTCAGAATACAAAAACATTCCAACATTAGAACACATAAGTTTTGCAACATTCTACAGATTAAAACTTCCGTCAATGCTACCGGATGTACACAAAATAATCTACTTGGATTGCGACATGGTTGTTGTTTCAAGTTTAAAAGAGCTCTTTGAAACCGATATTGGCGATGCTTGGATTGCAGGATGCGAAGACATTGGTGCAAAGAAGATACTTACTAAATACAAAGGTTATGTAAACGCAGGAATGTTGTTATTTGACCTCGACAAAATGAGAGAAAACAACGCAGAACAACTGTTTTTGGAATACACAAAAGCAAACGCAAACAATCTAAAACACTCTGACCAAGATATAATAAATTATTCTTTGAAAGGTCATATTTACCTTTTGGATGAGCGCTGGAATGTTCAATCAAGCAATTTTACCAATCGTTCAAGTTATACAAGAAATCCAAAAATCATTCATTTCATTGCAAAAAGAAAACCTTGGAAGTGGGCTTCTTTTAGCTATCACAGAAACAGTTATTTTAAATATTTGCAACTTACCCCTTGGAAATTGTCTGACAAAGAATTTAAACACTGGACAAAGGACAATCAGATTGCATCTTTGGTTGAATACGTAAAATACAGACCGTTATTTATGTTGAGACCACGATTCTACAAGGCATTATTTTTAACATATATTTTACCGGTTTTGGAATGCATCTTCTCCATAAAAGACTTTTCTGAAGAACGTTACATTTTGAGACTTTTCGGCATAAGAATTAAAATTCAAAAAAGGGAATACAACAAAAAATTAAAAGAAAATCCGTATTACTACTACAAGAAAAACAAGATAGACATAACAACTTTGCCGAAAGCAACCGGTCAAACAAGACTGTTGCAACTTGCGAATTTAGAATCTTTGAAAGAATTGGATTATGTATGCAAACAACATAATCTGAAATATTGGCTTGATTTCGGAACTTTGATTGGTGCAATACGTCACAAAGGCTTTATTCCTTGGGATGACGATATTGATACCGGTATGTTGCGTTGTGACTACGTAAAATTTATCGACATATTCAATAATGCAACCCGCAATCCTGATTTATACGCAGAACACGACGACGGATTAATTAGAATTAAAAACAAGAAAAGTCCGTTTTTCTATTTGGACATTTTTCCGTATGACTTTTATCCGGAGAACTTGCCAATAAAACAACGCTATGAAAAAAGCAAGTTTTTAATAAAAATCAGTAAACAAATCAAGAATAAATATGAAAAGGGCGATTATGCAACTCTTCACGATAAAGTTGAAGAATGCATAAAAAAATACAACTTGAGAAACACTGAAAACACAGATTATGAAAAATATCCGATAATATACGGTATTGAAGTAAATCACCTCCATAAAAATTGGTTCACGGATTATGACACAATTTTTCCGTTGAAAAAAATAGAGTTTGAAGGTTGTGAGTTTTCATGCATGAACAAACCGGAAGAATATCTGTCAAAAGCTTATGGTGATTGGATGGGATATCCTAAAAAGATTAGCATGGGTCACAGTATGCATAAAAACATTCCTGATACCGATTTAAACATTTTGAAAGAGATTGCAAATATACAAGACTAGGAGAATAATTTTGCTAAATTTTGTGCAAAAACTGTTTAAGAAAAAGATTAAAAACTATCAAAAACTATTTGATTATATAAGCAAATATTCATATGTTTTTGATAAGAATAACGCCACAGAAACGGTTAGCGGTTACGAAGATTGTATATGGCAGTTTTGGTGGCAAGGCAAGGATAATGCGCCGCTGATTGTAAAAAAATGCATGGAAAGCGTAGAAAAGTTTTATCCAAACAAAGTTATTGTTATTGACAAAGACAACTATTCCAAATATGTGGAAATCCCACAATACATTATTGAAAAATTAGAAAAAAAAGAAATGGGATTGGCACATTTTTCCGATATCTTAAGAGTATATTTATTAACCAAATATGGCGGAACATGGATTGATACAACAGTTTATCTTTCCGATAAGATTCCTTCAGACATATTGAATGCAGATTTCTTTATGTTCAAATCGACTGCTTGGGCATTGTGTCCTACTGTTCCAAGTAATGATATGTTGAAGGTTTTGGATTCTATCCCGCATTATTTGGGTTCTGATGCTTGTTCAAGTTGGTTTATTCATTCCAAACCAAATAATTTAATTCTAAATACTGTCAAAAGTTTCCTAAATGAATATTGGAAAGAAGAAACATGTTTAGTCAATTATTTTCTATTCCATTACATACTTACATTTGTACTTCTGAATAACGAAGATTGCGCAAAAATATTTGAAACAATGCCGAACAAGAATAACAGAAACCCGCATTTATTAGCAAATGTTTTATATAGTGAATTCAACAAAGATTTGTTTGATGAAATAAAAACATATTCTTCTATTCACAAATTAACGTACAAAAAGCCAAAGGCAGATAAAGAAAAAAATTTATTTATAGATGAAATCGTAAAAGGTTAGAAAAAGGAGATTTTAGTGGAAAAATATGTAGTTTTATATACCGAAGATGATAAGTCCCTAGACCAAGGAAGTTTTATTCCAACCAATTACGAAACCATTGCTGACGTATACCAAGAAGGATTGGGAAACTGCGGGAATAAAGTTCACTATACTGCCTTAGAAAAATTTTTAATTGACCATAATGTCAAATATAAAAAGGTCTATAACGAGCCTTTAAGCAATATTGATGAGAAAGAAGTAAGTGCAGTCATATATCAAGCTGCAAACATTCTGGGCTCTCACCGTATAAAACTGTTATCGGAACTCGCTAAAAATTTTTCAACCTGTAGAGTTCCTATATATGTTTTTGGATTAGGAATCCAAAAATCGCTAAGCACACCTGTCAAAAATATTGTAAAAGATATAGAACAACCGGCTTTAAATTTTATAAAATCGGTGTATAACTCCGGTGGTGAAATTGCTTGCAGAGGATATCAAACCAAAGAATTTCTTGATTTAATTATGCCTTCAAACACGGCTGTTGTTACAGGTTGTCCTTCTATATACTATGCAGGACCTGATTTTCAGATTGACAATAAAAAAGTAAGTTTGGAAGACTTTAAACCGGCAATAAACGGTCATATAAAGTTATTAAAACAAAAATCAATCACAGAGATATTCACAACATATAAAAATGCAGAATATTTTTGCCAAGACGATTTTCTAAATCTGCTATACAATAAAAAGTTTTTTGAAGAAAAAGTGAATGTTTCAGAATTAATAGAACAATTCTCATTGACAGGATTGAAGCTAATTGCAGAGGGGCGCATAAATTTATTTTATGACATTGAGGTTTGGAAAAAGTATTTGTCTCAAAATAATTTTAATTTCTCATTCGGAAGCAGAATACATGGGAACGTATTACCGATTCTAGCAGGGATTCCGGCTCTTGTTTATGCAATAGATTCCAGAATTGAAGAGATTGCTGATTTCTATAACATACCTTACATCACTGAACTACCGTCCGAAAAAAGCTTATACCAAATGTATTTGGACGTTGATTATACGGAATTTAATAAATCATACCCAGCGAAGTATAAGCAATTTGAGAACTTTATGGTTTCACACGGCTTATGTGAAGAAAACAGTTATGATGCGAATTTATACACACAATTCTTAAAAGATATCAAATACGAACTTCCGCACAAAAATAAAGAAAATGCTAATCAAGTTAAAACGCTGATTGAAAATTACAGATATAATTTTATGAATAAAATATTTTCTTTTTCGAGCGATTATCGTCTTAATAAAAAGCATAAAATTATGAAAATTTTTGGTTTAAAAATAAAATTTAAGTTATAACATAATTAAACCTAAGTTTTTAAATTACAATTATACAAGGAGTAAAAATGAAACACTTTATTGTCGGTCCTGTTGAGATGTATCAATGCACCAAAGACATTTATAAAAATGATTATTTCTATTTTAGAACCAATGAGTTCGGCTCTATGGTAAAAGATAGCTTAAAAAGAATGTCAAAATTATTAGGCAACTCTGTTGAAAATTCATTGATTTATTTGACAGCATCCGGCAGTGCTGCGATGGAAGCCGTAATTGAGAATTGTATCGCTCCAGAAGATAAATCTTTGGTCATTAACGGCGGAACTTTTGGAAGAAGATTTTGCCAACTCTTAAATTTCCATTCTGCGCAATATGATTCAATTGATTTGACCTTCGGTGAAATGTTAACCGAAAAACATTTGACTAAATTCGATAATAAAGGTTACACGACATTATTTATAAACCTCCATGAAACTTCAACTGGTCAATTGTATGATATAAAAATGATTTCTGACTTCTGCAAAAGAAATAATATGCTACTAATAGTTGATGCAATAAGCACATTCTTAGCAGATGAATACGATATGGAAAAATACGGAATCGATGTGACAATAATCAGTTCTCAAAAAGGATTGTGTCTATCTCCGGGACTTTCATTCATATCTTTCAGTCAAAAAATGCTGGACAAAATGAACAAAGGTTCTGCACCTAAAAGTATGTACTTTGATTTCAAAGATTATTTTAAAAACATTGAAAGAGGGCAAACTCCTTATACTCCGGCAGTTTTCATTATGTATGAATTAAAAGCAATGCTTGATTATATCGACGAAAATGGCGGAAAAGAAGCTTTGTTGAAAACAATCGAAGAAAAATGCGTATACTTCAGAAAAAAATTAGCCGAACTCGGAATGAAAATTCCAACAAGCTACAAACTTTCAAATATGCTGACTCCGGTTATTTGCGAAAAGCATAAAGCATCAGAAATTGTTAAACGCTTAAGAGATGAGTATCAATTATGCGTAAATCCTTGCGGTGGAGATTTGGCTGACAAAATGTTCAGGGTTTCTCACATCGGAGATACCACGATTAAAGACTTCGATATTTTAATCGATGCAATTAAAAAAATTAACGAATCAGAAACAATTAACAAATAAAAGGATAAGTCTATGATAGGAAATAAAACTGTAGTTTATACATCAGGAACTTTTGATATGTTGCATATCAATCACTTGAAAATGATTGAATACGCACGTGCATTGGGTGATATCTTAATCGTCGGAGTTAATACAGACGAACTGGTTGCCAGTTATAAATCAACTCCGATTATTCCGTTTGAAGAAAGAATCGCTTTGATGAAAGCTATAAAAGGACCTGATATCGTGATTCCTCAGCGCTCACTGGATCACACCGACAAAGTTAAAAAATTGAATTTCGATATTTTTGTTGTCGGAGATGATTGGGTCGGAAAATACGACTACCTTGAAGAATTAGGTGTAAAAGTTTTTTACTTCCCTTACGGCGCAGGTATCAGCTCTTCTAACTTGAAAAAACGAATTTATGACAATTACAAAAAATTGCAAAACAAAGTTGATAACCACCTGCCACAGGATATTGACGTAAAAAAATAGTTCGCACTATATAATAAGGCTTTTTATGAATATCGAATCAAAAAAACAGTTTGCAGCAAGTTTATCTATTGCTTCTAACGGATTGATAATTTTATTTAAACTATTTGCAGGAATCTTTACGGGAAGTATAAGTATTATTTCGGAAGCGATTCACTCAATGAGTGACTTTCTTGCATCTGTTCTGACTTTTTTCGCTGTTACACGTTCCTCCAAACCTGCAGATAAAAGTCACCCGTTTGGACACGGCAAATATGAAGACGTAGCCGGTTTTATAGAAGGACTTTTGATTATACTCGCATCCTTCTACATAGTTTGGGAAGCGTGCAAAAAAATCATTAGTAACAGCTCTGTGGAATTTGATTCAACATTGGGCATTATAGTTATGTCCATCGCAATTGTGGCAAATTTATTCGTAAGCAGTTATTTGTTTATTGTGGCAAAAAAATTCGATTCTATTGCACTAAAGGCTGATGCTAAACATTTAAGCACCGATGTCTACTCTTCTCTGGGAGTTTTAATTGGTTTAGTATTAATAAAAGTCACAGGAATTGCAATTCTTGATCCATTGATTGCAATTTTCGTTGCTCTGATTATATTGAAAACCGGAATAACTATTACAAAAGAAACATTGAATAACCTTCTTGACGGAACCTTGCCGGAAGAAGATATTGAAAAAATAAAAAAAATTATGAATGACTGTGATAAAATTCATGGTTTTACGAATTTAAAATGCATAAAAAGCGGTTCATACAGAGACATTGATATAACTATTCTGTGTGATGCAAACATGTCTATAAAAGATTGTCACAAGATTTGTGACACATTGGAAAATAAGATTAGGGAAACCTTGCCAAATACATTGATTACAATCCATTGCGAACCTTATTAGACAAACTTTTATCATTATTTTGCAACAAATATTGACTTTTGTTATAAAAACTAGTACTATACATACAGTGCTAGTTATAAAAGGAGTATATATGAAAAAGTTTATCATTACATTGTGCACTATATTGTCTATTTCTGCAATGACAGCAAATGCTGCGACAGAAGTTATTAATGCTGATTCAGTCGTTAAAGCACAAGAAAGAATAAGTAATATTGGTTTTCGTATTCTAAATAATAACAGCATTGAAAAAAGAATGGTCTTTTACTACGATACTTCAAAGACGGTTAATGCAACAACATCAAATTTTGACAGACATATCACTTTGTACAGAGGATTGTATAATATGCTCAGCAATGATGACGAAGTTGCAGCAGTTCTATCACACGAAATTTCACACGGTGTAGATTCATACAAAGGTGTTTTTAGAGGCGCACTGAGCAGTTGGTCTTACGCATTTGCACCAAGAAAATACGAATATAAAGCAGACAAACTTGCAGTAGATTATATGGCTAACGCAGGATACAACCCTGTTGCACTTATTGTTGTTATGAATAAATCGTTCCCTCAAAGAAGATATGAATGGTGCGATTCTCACCCTATAACGACAAGACGTACAATGGAAGTATATGAATATATTTATAAAAAATATCCTGAATATTTAGTTAATAATACATATAAGAACAACATATATTATCAAAATTTCTTACTAACCTCCAAAGAAAATAGAGCAAAATTTCAACAAAAAATCGAAACTAAATCTAAAGGTTCTGTAAATTATTTATAGGTTATTAAATGAAAAAAGTAATAAGTATTTTATTATGTATGCAAGCATTGCTGTTACCGGCATATTCGCAAATTGAAGATAATTTCGTAAACACTTCACTTGATAAGAATTTAAAAGTAAAGACTCAGCGACAACTCTACATTGAAGACAATTTAGTAAACACAACCTTAGATCACAATTTAAGAGTAACAAAAACTTCCGCATCTTACATTGATGATTCGTTTGCTGAAAACAACAAAAACAAAAATGTTCCACTCAAAAAAGCAACTAAACTTACTGAGTTTATGCCAGCCGCCGATACAAAAGCTTTATCAAAACAGCAACGCTGTGCTAATTTTGACTATTCAAAGAATCAGGATATAAGGATAAGTATAAAAGACTCACTTACAACAAAAAACTGTGACGAAGAAGGGTCTTATGTAGAATTTGTAACAACAGACGATAACACAATAAACAACAAATTTTTCCCAAAGGGAACAATAGTAAAAGCAAGAATAGAAAATGTTTCATTAAATAAATCAATGGGAGTTCCTTCTGAACTTATTATTGGCAACTTTTCAATTAAAGATATTCCATTAAAGGGACAAATTGAAAAAATTGGAGCAAATCGTTCATTATGGCTATACCCGACCGTTTATGTAGGTTCATGTTTCTTCGGAGCGGGGCTTTTATTAATGCCAATTAGAGGCGGACATGCAAAAATCAACTCTCATGAAATTTTTACAGTACAATTTGTTCCGCAAATATAATACAAATAATAAGATTTACCCCAGTGTTGATGCTAGTAGAACATGTTATATTGAAAGTTCGCCAAAATGTAAAAATTTTTATAAATTTTGTAAACTATAATAAAAATATGTTATAATATAGGAAAAAGAGTTTTCCTAAAATAAGGGCATTTTATAATGAAGGAATATAAATCAGGAACATATATTTTACACAAAGGCTACAAACCATTTAATCCGTCATTTATCAATGATGATATAGATTGGAAGTTAGATGAACTTGCACCATTATTGCAAGATGCCAGTCTTTGGCTTGGCAAATTAAATTCCTATGCTGATTTAATTCCTAATATTGAATTTTTTATAAAAATGTATGCAACGAAAGAAGCCACAAATTCAAACAGAATTGAAGGCACAAGAACAACATTTGATGATGCTATTTCGCCTGTTGAACAAATTAAACCGGAATTAAGAGATGATTGGCACGAAGTTCAAAACTATATTCAAGCAATAAACTATTCTATTGAAAAGTTAAATGAATTGCCTATTTCAATGAGATTAATCAAAGAGGCTCATAAAATTTTGTTGCAAGGTGTTAGAGGAGAACACAAAACTCCTGGAGAAATAAGAAAAACTCAAAATTGGATTGGTGGTTCATCACTTCAAGATGCTTTTTTTATTCCACCAGAACCTAATATGTTACCGGATTTATTGACTGATATTGAAAAGTTTTTACATAATGAAAACTTGCAAGTACCTGAAATAATAAGAGCCGGCATTGTACATTATCAATTTGAAACAATCCACCCATTTTTAGACGGTAACGGTAGAACCGGTAGACTTTTAATTATTTTGTATTTGATAAGTGCAGGATTATTGAATAAACCTGTTTTGTATATTTCAGACTTTTTTGAAAGAAACAG